>JAFUGO010000021.1 GCA_017469325.1 Mogibacterium sp.
ATCGTCGATACAGGCTTGTCGCTGATGTCCCACATAACTCTGTTGACTCCAGGGACTGTTTCGATGATGCGGTCTCTCATGGTCTTGAGCATTGACCATGGGATCTCTACCGATTCAGCTGTTACAGCGTCTACAGTATTGATGGCTCTTATGATAACAGGCCACCCCATATATCTCTTGCCGTCTTTGATTCCCGTGGACTTCATGTCCGGAATGACAGCGAAGTACTGCCATGGTGTCTTGTCCATCTTTCCGATCTCTTCTCTTACGATAGCATCAGCTTCGCGGAGAGCTTCGAGTCTGTCTCTTGTGATAGCGCCCGTGCATCTTACTCCGAGTCCCGGTCCCGGGAATGGCTGTCTGTATACCATGCTGTCAGGAAGTCCGAGCGCAGATCCTACTACTCTTACCTCGTCCTTGTAAAGGAGTTTTACCGGCTCCACGAGCTCAAACTGAAGATCTTCAGGGAGTCCGCCTACGTTGTGGTGAGCCTTGACTCCGTCCGACTCCAGGATGTCCGGATAGATAGTGCCCTGTCCGAGGAATTCGATGCCCTCGAGCTTCGCTGCTTCTTCTGCGAATACATCGATGAACTCTTTGCCGATGATCTTGCGCTTTGTCTCAGGGTCATCGACTCCGGCAAGCTTGTCGAGGAATCTGTCGACTGCGTCAACATAGATGAGGTTCGCGCCAAGCTCTTCCTTGAATACCTTGATAACCATCTCAGGCTCGCCCTTACGGAGGAGGCCGTGATTCACGTGAACGCACACCAGATTGTCGCCGATCGCTTTGATCAGCAGTGCAGCTACTACACTTGAGTCAACGCCTCCCGAAAGAGCAAGAAGCACCTTCTTGTCTCCCACCTGGGCCCTGATCTCAGCGAGCTGCTCCTCGATGAACTTGTCAGCGAGTGCACGGGTCGTGATACGTTCCATTGTTTCCGGTCTCTTGTACATAACTACCTCCGTTTATGTAAGAAATTAAAATACTATCAGTGTTTACCCTATCTGTCGGATGCTCCGCGTACGGAAACATCCTTCAGGATTACGTCATGCGCTCCGCCTTCGACGATGCTGACCGCTGATACGAGCGTAAGCTTAGCATTCTTGTGGAATTCCGGGATCGACAGGACTCCGCAGTTGCACATTGTCGATTTGACCTTCATGAGCGACAGCTGAACGTTGTCGTGGAGAGGTCCCGCGTACGGAACATAGGAGTCGACGCCCTCTTCGAATTTGAGCTTTGCATCGCCGCCAAGGTCGTACCTCTGCCAGTTGCGGGCTCTCGCCGAACCCTCGCCCCAGTACTCTTTGACATAGTTGCCGTTGAGCATCAGACGTCTCGAAGGAGACTCCTCAAAACGAGCGAAGTATCTGCCGAGCATGATGAAGTCCGCTCCCATCGCGAGCGCGAGTGTCATGCGATAGTCGTATACGATGCCGCCGTCAGAGCAGATCGGGATATATACGCCCGTCTTTTTGAAGTACTCATCTCTTGCCTGAGCGACCTCGATAACCGCCGAAGCCTGGCCTCTGCCGATGCCCTTCTGTTCTCTGGTGATGCAGATCGAACCGCCGCCGATACCGACTTTGATGAAATCCGCTCCGCAGTCCGCGAGGAAGTTGAAGCCGTCCGCGTCCACAACATTGCCCGCTCCGACTTTGACCTTATCGCCGTATGTATCTCTGATCCACTTGAGTGTGATCGCCTGCCACTCGGAGTATCCCTCGGATGAGTCGATCGTCAGGATGTCCACCCCGGCATCGAGGAGAGCAGGTACTCTTTCCTTGAAATCTCTGGTGTTGATGCCGGCACCGACGACATATCTCTTGTCACCGTCGAGGAGCTCGAGCGGATGCTCCTTGTGGGAATCGTAGTCCTTGCGGAATACGAATGCCGTAAGTCTCTGGTTATCATCGATGATCGGGAGCTGATTGAGCTTGTTGTCCCAGATGATATCGTTTGCCTCTGAAAGTGTTATGCCGTCCTTGCCGTAAATAAGCTTGTCAAACGGCGTCATGATATCCGACACCTTTGTGTCGAGACTCATTCTTGAAAGTCTGTAGTCTCTGCTGGTAACGATTCCGAGGAGCTTTCCGTCAGCTGTGCCGTCTTCTGTGATAGCTACTGTGGAATGGCCCTTCTCCTCCTTGAGATCGAGCAGATCCTGCAGTGTGCAGTCCGGTTTAAGATTGGAATCACTCGGTACAAAGCCCGCTTTTGCCCTCTTGGCTTTGCGTACCATCTCTGCCTGGCTCTCGATGGACTGGGATCCGAAGATGAATGAAATGCCGCCCTCTTTGGCGAGAGCTACAGCCATGTTGTTATCGGATACAGCCTGCATGACCGCAGAGGTGAGAGGAATGTTCATGCTGAGTTCAGGTTCCTCGCCCTTTCTGAATTTGACGACCGGGGTCTTCAGTGAGACATTCTCCGGCCTCGCATCAGCGCTCGAGTATCCCGGGATAAGCAGATATTCGTTAAAAGTCCTTGATGGTTCCTTCAGTACAGTCGCCATTATGCACCTCTTTCTGTAAGTTATCTGATTAAAATGATGAAAAATGATACGATTTTGCGAAATGCAACCCGTTAGACATTACTAACTTTTTGCCTTTTTCCGCATGTTTTTACCTAATATAGCACTATAAATGGTATAAATAAAGCCTTTTTGCAATGTTAGGTATAACTAACTTTTTGGCAGTGCTTTGTAATGCCGATTCCCACTTTCTGTTAAGGGAAACCGTACCGATCCATCGGAAGGGTCATGCTTATGGATACAGAATGATCAAAAAAGCATGACTTTTCTCATTCCGTGGAGACTTCGAGGCATTGCCAGCAGTGTGGAAGTCATGCTTCATGGATGGATTTGCGGGGAAAAGCATGACTTTTTCACCCCATAGAGGCCTCAAGTCTTTGACGATCAGCCGGAAGTCATGCTTACGAAGGGTAAACAACTAAATAAGCATGACGTTAATGTTACAGCCGGAGGCTCTCATAGCACGCACGAGAGCACCGTACACTACGAGCATCAATATCTCGTGCGCGCTCAAAACCGCATTGTCATTAATTGCCGCATGCTATTACCGATACACATACCGGTCGTGCTCCTGTGCACTCCCGGGGTCTGCTTAGCCGATC
>JAFUGO010000022.1 GCA_017469325.1 Mogibacterium sp.
GCGGAGGCTGCATGCTCAGTGAGCGCGAAGTTAAAAACCGGGCGTCAAAGACGGCGGCGCAGGGAGTGCCTATAACCAATTACGGCATCATGATCGCCTACGTTCACGGCATACTTAAGAGAAGTCTCGGGATATTCCCGGAGTATTCCGGGCTCGTGTAACGGCGGCTCATCATAACGGCGCTATTGATGATACCGGACAAAAAGCACGGTGCGGAAACCGTGCTTTTGTATCGGGTTTCATTTTTGGAATATTGTAGAGAATAGATTAAGTATTTGTTAGAATAAAATAGTTGATAAACAATACAAATCAGCGTAATTAGTATCACATCTTAGAAGTGAGGCTTGAAAGAATGAGAAAATATAAGTGCAAATACGATATAGAGTTTCAGGATCTTAAAGAGATAATGGACTTTGTCGCAGACAAGTACGGCAACAATACCGCCTTTATCTACAAGACCCCGGACAGAAAATCAAAGGTAGAGATCACATATAAAAAGTTCAGAGAAGATATGGATGCCATCGGCGCCTATCTCATAAGCAAAGGGCTCAAAGACAAGAGGATCGTGGTCATCGGACCTAACTCCTACGCATGGCTCGCCGCGTATTACGGCATAGTTATCAACGTAGGCGTCGTGGTGCCTCTTGATAAAGGCCTGCCTGAGGATGAGATAATCAATTCCCTCAAAAAGTGCAAGGCAGACGCCATCGTATATGACGACACCCTCAAGATGGATTTTGAGAGCATCTGCAAGATGGACGGCATATGCGCGGATACGCTGATCCCAATGAGCGAGATCTCGCAGGAGGCTCTCGCTGAGCACGTAAAGCTGATCCCTCAGTACAAAGATCAGTTCAAGGTCATAGACAAGCACGCAGTCGACATCATCCTGTTCACATCGGGCACATCGGCAGACGCGAAGGCGGCCCAGCTCACACAGCGCAACATAGCATCGACCATCGCTGCAATGCGTAAAGTTGAGCCGATCTATGAGGATGACGTCGAGATGATACTCCTGCCGCTGCATCACGCATTCGGAAACCAGGGCGTTCTGATGTTCATCAGCAACGGCGCTACCAATGTCTTCTGCAGCGGACTGAAGTACGTCCAGAAAGAACTCAAGGAATACGGAGTCACCGCATTCTTCTGCGTACCGCTGATCATCGAGTCCATGATAGGCAAGGTGCTCAAGACTGCAGAGAAAGAGGGCAAACTGGCCAAGCTCGAGACGGGCCGCAAGCTCTCCAAGGCTCTCATGAAGGTTGGCATCGACGCAAGAAGAAAGATCTTCAAGGACGTTATCGACGGACTCGGCGGCAAGCTGAGATTCCTCATCAGCGGCGCTGCGGGACTCGACCTCAAGATACTCGAATACTGCACAGACTTCGGCATCCTGACCGTACAGGGCTACGGCCTTACGGAGACAGCTCCGACCATCGCGTCCGAGAGCTACTTCTACAGAAGAGCCGGTTCGGTAGGGCACGCTATGCCGGGCGTTGAGGTCAAGATCAACGAACCTGACGAGAACGGCATCGGAGAGCTCTATGCGAGAGGGCCTAATATCATGAAGGGATACCTGGATGATGACGAGGCAAACTCGCAGGTATTCGTCAACGGCTGGTTCAATACAGGCGACCTCGCCCGCATTGATGAAGACGGCTACATATTCCTGACCGGCCGCAAAAAGAACGTTATCGTACTCAAGAACGGCAAGAATATCTATCCTGAAGAGATCGAGTCGGTGATCGACAAGATCCCGTACGTAGTTGAGAACGTCGTTATGGGCGAAGAAGAAGGCGATGACTACAGACTTGTAGTCCATGTGGTATATGATCCTGAGTCTGAAGAGCTGAGCGGAAAGACAGCAGAAGAGATACAGGCGGTCGCCGATGCCGATATCGAGAAGGTCAACAACGACATGCCTAAGTACAAGAGGATCAAACAGGTCTATCTCAGGACAGTACCATTCTAAAAAACTACTACTCAGAAGATAAAGAGACGTACCGTAAAGAAGGAGGAGAAGGCGTAAAGAGCCGGGAGGACAGAGACCTATGAAGAAGAAAACAAGACAGATCCTTATCGTGATGCTTTCGGTGATCATGGCTTTATCACTGCTTACAGGATGCAGTTCCAAGCCGACCGCCGATGACGCCAAGGCATATGTACAGGCTGTGCTCGATCTTATGTGCACAGGCGACTACGATCATTCAGTCAAGCTTGCCGACGTGGAAGAAGGCAAAGAGACAGAGATGCGCGACGAGATGATCGACAGCGTTGTAGCCGAACTGACCGAAAGCTCAAATCTTGATGAAGAGGTGACACAGGGATTCACCGATCTCATGATAAATGCACTGGCAAAGGCAAAGTACACAGTGACAGATGCGCAGGAGACCGAAGACGGCGGATTCGATGTCACGGTATCCATAGAGCCGCTGCAGATATTTGCCGGTCTGGGAGATGACTATGAAGCCAAGCTTCAGGAGAAAGTAATGTCAGAGGCCGATAAAGTAATGGCGATGTCTTCAGACGAACAAAACAACTACGTCATGAAGTACGTGCTTGAGCTGATGCAGAAGGGCCTTGAAGATCCTAAGTATGATGCTGCAGAGGAAGTGACCGTTCACTACGGAGAACTCGAAGACAAGGTTTACGGATGCAGTGAGGCTGACGGCCAGGCGCTCGGCTCCAAGCTCTTCTCGACAGCGGGAATGTAGCAGTTTCGGACAGACCGGAGCGGGAAGAATTAGTATAGTCTAATTGAATAACCGGAGCGGGCAGAATAGCATTTATCTATTTTGCCCGCTCTTTTCGTGATAGTAAAATTTAAGTGTTGGAGAGTGCCTTTAAGGCGCACTTTGTAGAAGTAAGAATGAAAGGGAGATTATTATTATGGCTGACAATCAGAAAATGTGGGCAGAGCTTGGAATGAACCTCGAAATGCATGACATGCTGTGCGAAGTACTTCCGGGAGCTATCGGTGACGTATTTATGTCGCAGGAGAACAGACCTGCTGCTATGGATTACTTTGACATGGTACTCGCAGATGTTCACGGCCTCAGACCGGCAGAACTCGTAGAGTTCAGAAAGAACGGCGGCAAGGTATTCGGTACATTCTGCGCTTACGTTCCTGACGAAGTTATCTTCGCTGCAGGCGGCATTGCAACAGGCCTCTGCGCAGGCTCGCAGTTCTGGGTACCGGGCGGCGAGAGATATCTGCCGGCTAATACATGCCCGCTCATCAAGGCTATGCTCGGAGCCAGATTCGATAAGACATGCCCGTTCTACAGACTGGCAGATGTCTATATCGGAGAGAACACATGCGACGGCAAGAAGAAGGCTTATGAGATCCTCGGCACAGACGTTCCGATGCACATCATGGACCTGCCTCAGATGAAGAGAGAAAAAGACTACGTTAAGTGGGCTGACGAGATCAAAGATCTCATCAAGGTAGTTGAAGAGACAACAGGCAACAAGGTCACTCCTGAAGAGCTCGCTGTCAACATCGTAAAGATCAACAACAAGAGAGCTGCTCTTGAGAGATTGTACAAGCTCAGAAGAAACGAGTGCGTTCCTATCAGCGGAACTGACACGCTGCTCATCTCGCAGATCGCATACTATGATGATCCTGAAAGATTCACTGCTATGGTCAACAAGCTGTGTGACGAGCTCGAGCAGAGAATCGCTGACGGCGTAAACCTTGCAGCAGGAAAGAAGAGGATCCTCATCTCGGGTACACCTATGGCTATTCCTAACTGGAAGATGCACAACCTCGTTGAGACAAGCGGCGGAATCGTTGTATGCGAAGAGACATGCACAGGTACAAGATACTTCGAGAACCAGGTAGACGAGAGCGGAGAGACTCTTGACGAGATGGTACAGAACATCGCAAACAGATACATGGGCATCAACTGCGCATGCTTCACACCTAATACAGGCAGGTTTGATGATGTAGTCAGACTGGCTAAGGACAGCAAGGCTGACGGAGTTATCGATGTTAACCTCATGTTCTGCCAGACA
>JAFUGO010000023.1 GCA_017469325.1 Mogibacterium sp.
AAGTCTTTTTTGCCATTATCTTCTAAGGAAATCTGAACTGTTATTAAATGTCGATCTCTATCGCGTGCTCAGCCTCACTCTTTGGCTTATGCATTATCTGAATATTCTCGGGATCCACGCGCATACCTATCTTTTCGTCGACATCGTGCTGGTCGTAGTTCTGAAGCAGCCATTCGACCTTCCCGTGCTCGCTCTGGACGAGCATCTCATAATGCACTCCGATGAACAGCTTTGATGTTATGGTGCCGTTCCACTGGCCCTCGCCGTAAGGAACGATGTCTATATCCTCAGGCCTGATTACAACGTCGACTCTGCGGCGCGGAGGGAATCCTTCTTTTGTTCCGTCGATACACGGATACTCGATGCCGTCTATCTTTACCACGCGCTCGTCGGTCATCTGTCCCGGAAGTATGTTGCTGTCACCGATGAAGTCGGCTACGAACGCATTTACAGGCTCGTCGTAGATCTCCTGCGGCGTGCCCTCCTGCTGTATGTAGCCCTCGTTCATGACCACGACCTTATCGGACATGGTAAGAGCTTCTTCCTGGTCATGCGTGATGTATATGAACGTGATGCCGAGTTCCTTTTTAAGGCGCACCAGCTCGTACTCCATCTCCTGACGGAGCTTCAGATCGAGAGCGCCGAGAGGCTCGTCGAGCAGAAGCACTTTAGGTTCGTTCACTATGGCTCTTGCCATTGCTATCCTCTGCTGCTGTCCTCCCGAAAGCTGATCGATACGCCGGCTCTCAAAGCCTTTAAGGTTCACAAGTTTAAGCGCATCAGCGACTCTCTTTTTGATCTCGTCCTCGCCCATCTTCTTTACTCTGAGGCTGAACGCGATGTTCTCTCCCACCGTCATGTGCGGGAAAAGTGCGTAGTTCTGAAATACGGTATTGACCGGTCTCTGGTTTGCCGGCATATCCGTAATATCCTTTCCGTTGAAAAGCACACGGCCCTGATCCGGTTTCTCAAAACCGGCGATTATACGGAGAGTCGTGGTTTTTCCGCATCCGGAAGGACCCAGCAGTGTGACGAATTCATTCTCGTCCACGCTGAGGTCTATACCGTTCAGTACCACATTGTCGTCAAAGCTCTTGACTATGCCTTCAAGTCTTATAAGTTCGCCCAATTCTTTTCCTTTCTCTTAAAAAGCAGGTATCACCCTCGGGTTCTATTCTGCCTTAAGTCCGAGCTCATCAAGCACTTCGAGCACGGATTCCATCTGTGTTCCTTCGTTGAATTCGATCTTGCCCATATCCGCTTCCTGTGAGAGCAGCGGATCTACCGGCAGCTGCTCGAGAAGTCTGATCCCGTACTCTGCTGCTACGGCCTTTGCCTGGCTCGGTCCGAACATCTCTATCTTTCTGCCGCAGTCCGGGCATGTGATGTAGCTCATGTTCTCTACGAGACCGAGTACCGGGATGTTCATCAGGTTAGCCATCTTGACAGCCTTGCCCACGATCATCGATACGAGATCCTGAGGCGATGTGACTACGATGATGCCGTCGATAGGGATCGACTGGAATACCGTCAGAGGAACGTCTCCTGTCCCCGGAGGCATGTCGATGAAGAGGACATCGAGGTCTCCCCAGCATACATCCGTCCAGAACTGCTCTACTACTCCGCCGATGACAGGTCCTCTCCATACGACAGGATCCGTCTCGTTCTCTACGAGCAGATTGATGGACATCAGCTTGATCTCCATCGCTGTCTCTTCAGGCATGATGCCGTATTCGCTTCCGTAAGCCTTTGTATGTACACCGAACATCTTAGGGATCGAAGGACCTGTGATATCCGCGTCCATGATTCCCGTTCTGTAGCCGTTTCTTGTAGCTGCGAGAGCCGAAAGCGCGGTGACCATTGACTTGCCTACTCCGCCCTTGCCGGAAACGACTCCGATTACTTTCTTTATTGAACTGTTTGGATTGAGCTGAGCCTTCTGGATACCGCCGTCTCTTGACGGGCAGTCGACTCCGCAGCTCGAGCAGTCATGTGTGCAGTTTTCAGCAGCGTCTCCGCCTGTCTGAGCGTCATTGTGCATACACATGTTCCTGAGATTATAGATCATTACTTTCCTCCACTAAATATATCTACATAATACGGGTCCGTCCCGTTCATCAACTGTTTATTCGCCGGCCAGTGTCTTCATCTCGCCCAGCATTCCGCCGAAGATCGCATCCTGGAGCTCTTCGTTCTCCTTTACATTCGCGATCCATTCCCCGTTATCTATGGGTTCTATGCAGACTATACCGACGCTCTTTATGTGATCCTTCTTTTCAAGCTCCGACAATCTGTCAAACAGCTCCTCATAGAAAGCGGTCTCGTCGGCATCCGGCCCCTCTTTGTGGCCTTTGAGATAATCAGTCCACTCGGCGAGGTACTCTTTGCCGAAGTCGTAGGTCTTTATCCTGACCGTTACGACTGTGCTGTCGTCCTCCGGATCATCGCTCTTGGATACATCGCTGATCTCGTAATCGAAATCCCTGAGCTTAGCAGCAAACTCGTCAAAGTCTTCCTTTCCGTCAGCGGAAAGAGAGCTTCTCAGCTCTGTCAGCTCGCTGTCCATGAAATCCGATGACTTGAGAGAGTCAAGCTCCTTTGACACCTTCTTTGACGCGCCGCTCTGATCAGCGCAGCCGCACATGAGCGCAAGCGCGATCGTCAGTACCAGAGCCAGGGTCAGTCTGAGCATATTCTTTTTTACTGCTTTGTTGTTGTGTGTCATTTCCTATCTTTTTATGACCTCGCGGCTCTCGCCGTTAAAGACCGTTATACCGGCCTTGTCGAGCGCCGGAAGGAGCTCTGCAGCGTACTTGCGCGATGTGCCCAGCCTGTCTCTGTATTCCGCGAGAGTAAATGCCGTATCGAACGAAGCTGCAGCTTCCACGGCCTTATCCCACGCAGATTTATCGATATAGTATGACGGATTCACCTTGCGGATGGATCCCTCGTTTTCGAGATCCTCGAGTATCGCTCTCACGATCCTTGCATCCTTATCCAGGGCGAGGACCTCGTCATTCTTAATCATCTCTATGCCGGCGTCTCTGTACATACCGGATATCTTATCCCTGAGAGCAAGCTGCTCTTCTGTATATTCGATACTGAAGCCGCCCATAGCTATGGATTTGCCTCTGTCCTCCGTAAAGCCCTCATCAGTGAGATGCTTTATAAGAGCCAGTATCATTTTGTCATCTTCGGTGAACCATCTTTCTCTCAGCCTCGACAGTAATTCCTGACGCGGGATACCGTCTGCGAGAGGATTGGACGCGTGATACGCCTCTATGATGTTACCTATATCCTCTTTAAGGCGGGCAAGCTTTGAATCACTGAGAAGCGTATCATCGGAAAGCAGCGTCAGAGTTCCGTCCGCAAGCCCCTTCGCCGTGACCGCATCAGTCTCTTTGTCGAGCATTCCCAGTTCTGCACCGAGTTCCCTGCTCTTTATGAAACGTCTCTCACATGCCTTTGCATACACGATCTCTTCGATCGATCCGCCTGAAAGTATGTCCATGCCGGCAAGCACCTCGGGTCTGTTTCTCTTGTGCTTGAGCGGAGCGGCGTCGATGATGCGTCCGCCGCCTACCGTAATGACCGGCGAATAAAATCTTATTATAAACCTGTCTCCGCGCCTTATGGCCATAGGCTCCTCGAGCCTCAGCTGAGCGTAAGCAGTCTCACCGGCAGCCAGAGCGTCTCTGTCAAGAAGTATCACCTTGCAGAGCACCTCGTCGGAACCGCAGTAGAGGTGCACTCTGCTGTTGTTCATAACGATGCGGTCGGATGAACTGAACATTCTGAGCTCCACATCGAGCATATTCGTAACGGTAACGGCCTCCGGATAAGCGACCACATCGCCCCTGTCTATGTCCTCCCTGGACACTCCGGAGAGGTTTATGGCTGTTCTCTGTCCGGCAAAGGCCTCCGGCGACTCTTTTCCGTAAGTCTGTATGCCCCTTACCTTGGCCTTTTTACCGCGCGGGTAGATCATTATGTCTTCGCCGGTTTTGACTACACCGTCGATCAGAGTCCCTGTCACCACTGTGCCGAAGCCCTGCATGGTGAACACTCTGTCCACCGGAAGTCTGAAAAGTTCTTTTTCTTCACGGCGCTTGTTTTCTCTGTCGCACTTGGCGATTATCTCTTTCTTCAGATCTTCGATCCCGTCGCCCGCAGCCGCGCTCACCGGTATCACCGGCTTTCCTTCGAGGAACGAGCCTTTGAAATACTCGTTGACTTCCTCGAGAAGCATCTCGAGCCATTCTTCGTCTACCATATCGGTCTTGGTGACCGCGATAATTCCGTCATTGATACCAAGCGACTGAAGTATCTCAAAGTGCTCTCTGGTCTGAGGCATTATACCCTCGTCCGCCGCGACAACAAAAAGTACAAAGTCTATGCCGCCTATGCCGGCGAGCATGTGCT
Organism: Mogibacterium sp.; assembly: GCA_017469325.1. The sequence continues at coordinate 4,423 of JAFUGO010000023.1, forward strand.
TGATGAACTTCTCGTGCCCGGGAACATCGATGACGCCTATGTTGTATCCGGCATCGTTCGGAATGTGGGCAAAGCCGAGTTCTATCGTGATGCCGCGCTTTTTTTCTTCTTCGAGCCTGTCAGTATCGATACCGCTGAGAGCCTTTATAAGGGTCGTTTTGCCGTGATCGACGTGGCCGGCTGTTCCGATTATTATGTTCTTCATTTCTTTCTGAACGCCTCTGCAACGGTCTCTATCTCGTCTTCTGCTATCGTGCGTACACAGAGCAGCAGGCGGTCTTCATTTATGCGTGCGATCACAGGTGTGTCGGCCTTGCGGAGTTTGCGCTCCGTGCGGTCCGCTGATTTCCTGCCGTCCTTCACGGATACTGCCCAGCCCGGAAGTCTCACCATAGGAGCGGATCCGCCGCCTATCTGATCCTCTACCGGAACGAGTTCTATGGAGATATCCGGATCGACTCTCTTGATCGCATCAGCGAGTCTGCCCGCTTTAAGGCGCATATCCGCCTCAGATCCGGCAATCATATTGAGTACCGGGATATCCCTTAGAGCAGTCTTAGGATCTCTGTATTTCATAAGCGTCGCTTCGAGCGCTGCAAAGGTCATCTTGTCTACCCTCATAGCTCTCGCAAGCGGATGCTTCTTCATCTCTTTTATATATTTCTTCTTTCCGACGATTATGCCCGCCTGAGGTCCGCCGAGCAGCTTGTCTCCGCTGAACAGCATCACGTCGATACCTGTAGCCAGCGATGCCGGGATATTAGGCTCATTGAGGCCGTACTCCGACATATCGAGCATGAGACCGTTTCCCATGTCGAATATGACCGGAAGGTCATGTTTTTTGCCGATCTCTACGAGTTCTTCGAGAGTAGCCTCCTCTGTAAATCCGACGATGTCATAGTTGGACTTGTGCACTTTCATGAGCGCACCCGTCTCGAACCTTTCTCCGTGTCTCGGATCTTTGCTTCTCCATTCGCCCTTTTCGAGCATCTCCTTTGTCATTATTGCGTTCTCGTAGTCGGATGCCTTTGTCTTGTTGCTTGTGCCTACCTCCTGGAGGTACGCTCCCGACTGCATCATAATGTCAGGGATCCTGAAAGCTCCGCCGATCTCCACGAGCTCGCCCCTGGATACGACTATCTCTTTCCCTTTGCCCATCGAGGCAAGGACTATCATGGTGGCCGATGCGTTGTTGTTGACTACCATTGCGTCTTCTGCGCCGACCAGGTCTGCTATCAGGTCGCCGACGAGATCATGTCTTGAGCCGCGTTTACCCTTTGATACGTTATATTCAAGATCGGAATAGCCACGTGACACCTTTGCAACATTCTCAACTGCATCCGCGCAGAGCGGAGCCCTGCCCAGATTGGTATGAAGAATTGTGCCGGTCGCGTTGATGAGAGGATACAGATTGAGTTCTTCGTCCTGTTCGACGCGCTTTATTGCAGCTTCGGCGACTGCCTCGGGAAGGAGCACCGAAGTATCGAAAGACTCTGCTTCTTTGTCCTTGAGATCGAGTATGGAAGCTCTGAGCGCCGCTATCACATTTCTGACAGCATCTGTTACAAGCAGGTCACCTTTCTCTTCTGACAATACAACAAGAGACTCCTGCCTCATCACTTCGTCGATCTTGGGGAGTCCTCTCAATAATTCTTTTTTAGTCATGGCACCGACCTCCGTTTCTGAATTGGCGGGAGTACGTGGGAATCGAACCCACCTAAGAGGCTACTAACCCCTCACAAACGGTTTTGAAGACCGCGAGGCACACCAGCACCTATCTACTCCCAGGTCGCGGTGGATCCGGCAAAACTAAGCCGGCCGCACTCAAAAGATTGTATCAAAAAAGCACCGCTGTATCAACATCGCGGCGCTTATTTTGGCTTCTTAACTGTAGCTTATTTTACTTCTTAACTGAACTGCTCGCCTGGTTCTCTATTCCTGCGATCTTTATATGAAATACTCTATGCTCTCTTCAAGCAGTTTTCTGTCCCTTGAAAGCTGCTGTCCGCTCGGCTTTGTGACTATAGTCTCACCCGGCTCAAGCGAATGAGTGAGCCATACATTACCGCCTACGACGCAGTCATCGCCGATCTTTGTATCTCCGCCCAGGATAGTCGCTCCGGCGTAGATGATAACGCGGTCTCCGATGTCAGGATGTCTCTTGACCCCTTTTACAGGCGTACCGTCATCCGAAAGAGCAAAGCTCTTGGCTCCGAGCGTGACGTGCTGGTAAAGCTTGACATGCTCACCTATCGTAGTGGTCTCACCTATTACCACTCCGGTGCCGTGGTCGATAAAGAAGTATCTGCCGATGGTTGCGCCCGGGTGGATATCGATACCGGTGACCTTGTGAGCGTACTCAGTCATGATACGGGGTATCATCGGGACCTGCATCTCATACAGCTTATGAGCAACTCGGTAAATGCTTATGGCTTTGAACGCAGGATATGTGATAATAACCTCGTCAAAGCTCTTTGCCGCCGGGTCGCCTTCATAACCTGCCTGTATATCCGTCTTGAGTATCTCGAGGATCTCAGGAAGCGTGTTCAGGAGCTCCTCAACTTTTTCCGTAGCCTCCGACATATCGTCGTATACAAGGTTGAAGGCCTGATTCAGAGAGTCATACGCTCTCATGAGCTCCCAGGTGCGCTTTTCGGTCTCTACAAAGCGGCCGCGCCACTTTCCGCAATGATAAGGAAACATCGCCGTCACCAGATGTTCGATGGCTTCCTCAACTATCGTCTCCATACCGATAAAGCTGCCGTCTGCAGGTCTCGTATCGATCTCGGCCATCCTGTATGCGAGTTCTTCAAGGTGCCCCGCGCGGGCGCCCTTATTACTGACTGTCAATTCTTTATCCTCCGTTTTTCTGACCCTAATAGTCCTATACCCTTTATGTATTCCGTTCTAAGTCTACAGTCCGATCTCATCCGCGATCTCAAGCATCGACTCGAGCGCGATATCGATGAACTCATCCCAGCTGATGCCCGTCTTCTCGATCAGGCTCATGAACTGCCTGTTGGCTCCCGCTGCAAATCTGGCCTCTTTGAACCTCTTGGCAACGGATTTATGCTTTACGCTCGCAAGCTTCTTATCCGGGTAGATCTGAGCAACGGCTTTTACGAAGCCCGACATCGGATCTGCTGCGATAAGCGCGTACTCAAGTGTAGTCTCAGGGTTCTTGCCGCAGGTCGGGTTATGCGACATGATGGCGTTCTCCATAACAGGGTCGCCGAATCCTTCATCCCGCAGGATCTTCGCAGATGTAGGACCATGTGTGGCCATGTCCTCTCTCCACGGACATGTCTCCTCGTCGAGGTCATGCAGCAGACCGCAGATACCCCAGTATTCGACATCATCGGGAGCCAGTCTCTTCGCGAGACCTCTCATGATGGCTTCGACTGCATAACTGTGAGTTATGTAGTTCTCGCCCTTTACATACTTGTGCAGTAATTCGTTTGCCTGTTCTCTTGTCAGTTTTGCTTCCATATCTTTATATACTCCTTGATTTGAATTATTAACGTTTTGTCCGGCGGTATCAGATCGTTATCGCAAGATCGACCACCTGAGAGAATGTATCTTTTATGCGATCGCCCGCTTCCGAGACCTCTTCGCCGCTGAGAGGCTTGTCAAGAACACCCGCAGCCATATTCGAAAGGAACGATATGCCGATGATCTCGCGTCCCGCATGATTGGCTATTATCGCCTCAGGCACTGTAGACATTCCGACAGCGTCTGCGCCGATGAGTCTCGCAAACCTTATCTCTGCCGGAGTCTCGAAGCTCGGGCCTGAAAACATTGCATATACGCCTTCATGCAGACCGATGCCCTTCTCCGCCGCAGCCGCCTTGAGTTTGTCCAGCAGATCTCTGTTATATGTGTAGGTCATGTCAGGGAATCTCGGGCCGAATTCATCGATGTTGTCTCCGATCAGTGGATTGTTGCCCGACAGGTTGATGTGGTCATTGATCAGCATAAGACTGCCGGCCTGAAAGTCCGTATTCACGCACCCCGCAGCGTTTGTGATGATGAACCTCTTCACTCCCATGGCAACGAGCACCCTTGCAGGAAAAGCCGTCTGGTCCATGTCGTGGTTCTCATAATAATGAAAGCGTCCGGCCATGATCATGATCCTTTTGCCGAGATATTCGCCAAAGACTATCTCGCCTCTGTGATCGGATACATACCCCGCCTTCATATTAGGCACATCGTTGTAATGGATCTTTATCGGATCCTCGATCTTATCTGCAAAATCATTCAGACCGGTACCCAGTATCAGTCCGATCTCAGGATCTTTGATCCCGCGGCTGTTCAGATATGCGACCGTTTTTCTGAGCTTATCCGTCATTTTTCTTTCTCCGCTATACTGCGTGCTTCGGCGATGCTTATATCCAGTTCACGTGCGATCCGGGCAAGGTCTTCGTACTCGAATTTATACCTTCTTACCCCGAAGCCGCTCACTTCTTTACACCTTACGCTTCCGTAAGGTGTTTCGACTGTTTTCTCTTCCCGGTCAAGGATATATCTCTCGGATATGAGTTCTCTGATCCCTATGGTCGAAGTGTATTTGAAGATCAGTCCTGCCATACGCTCCTTCTCTGCTTCATCGTCGGAGCACATAACAGTCATAAGAGTTGCAGGCCGTCCCTTCTTCATCTGTACCGAAGACAGTGTGACATCTTTAGCGCCCTCTTCGATCAGTCTTTCGGCAGCAAAAGCAAGCTCCTCGGCCGTCATGTCGTCTATATTACATTCAAACTCACAAACTCTGTCCTTCATAGATATAACCCGGATAACGGTGCCTTGTTCCGCTGTGTTCCTTTAACTTTAATATTTTATAATCACAAAGCGTTTCGGTCAACAATATGTAATTACGATCCGGTTGGCGCAGACTATTGTTAACTTTCACAAAAAATCAAGGATTTTTTTGTATTCTTTTAATACATTAATATTTGGCTCAAGCCCTTGCATTATTGTTTTTATATCAGTACAATCTAGACAACAGATAAGAAAAAACAGCCGGACGGAAGAAAAACGGTAAGACATATCAATCAGATGTCGACAAGGTGATCCGGCAAAACAAAACGCGCGGGGCGCGCAGAATACGGAGGACAGACCGATGGGAACATTTAAGAAAGGGGCTGTTCCGGTATAAAGACACTGCAAGGCTGGCCGACTTCTACGGCACCCGGAGGTGACAAATAACGGGACACCAAATCATTATCAGCAGATGTGATACGGAGCAGCCTGAGAAACAAACCGAAAAAAGAAAAGATTCAAAGCCGTATTGGAGATATGTACGGCGGATACATAACAGAATATATGGTAACTAACAGGGACGGGTAAAACCGTCCCCTTATTGTTGCCCGTATAAGTAAACGGCCGGACGCAGGTCCGGCCGTTGTCGTTGCGCTTATTATTTGATCAGCAGCTCTGCGATCTGTACTGCGTTTGTTGCAGCTCCTTTTCTGACCTGATCGCCGCAGCACCAGAGATTGATGCCTTTTTCATTTACCAGGTCTCTTCTGATCCTGCCTACATATACGATGTCCTGATTCGATGTAACGAGAGGCATCGGATATACATGAGCATCTCCGTCGTCATAGAGCTTGGCTCCCGGAGCCTCGGCTATTGCCTTTCTTACATCTTCCAGCTCAAGCCTGTCTTCCGTGATCACGCATGCCGAGATAGCGTGTGATCTTTCAACAGGAACTCTGACGCATGTGCAGCTGACGTTCAGCTCAGGCAGGTGCATGATCTTTCTGCCCTCGTTCTGCAGCTTCATCTCTTCGCTTGAATAGAGATTCTCCCCGAATCCGCCGATCTGAGGGATCAGGTTGAACGCGATCTGATGCTGGAACACCTTAGGCTCTATCTCAGCGCCATAGGAATTACCCTTTCCGCCCTCTGCTCTCGCCTTCAGGATAGCCTCAGACTGAGCGTACATCTCTCTTGGACCTGCAGCACCCGCACCGCTGGTAGCCTGATATGTCGATGCATAGAGGCCTGTGATCTTCGAGAGTTTGTTGATGGCATTGATGGCCACAACAGTGATTATTGTTGAGCAGTTAGGATTGCTGATTATGCCGTTGTGCTTGAGAGCATCCTCAGGATTGATCTCAGGTACTACAAGAGGAACATCAGGATCCAGTCTGAATGCCGATGAGTTGTCTACGAATACAGCTCCGGCAGCCTTGATATGAGGAGCCATAGCCTCCGCTATGTCGTTCTCGGAAGCTCCGAGCACGATGTCGAGTCCGTCAAAAGCTGTCTCGCATGTTCTCTTTACAGTCACATCTCCGAAAGGAGTCGAAAGGACCTTTCCTTCAGATCTTTCGCTTGCGAGGCATCTGAGCTCGTCTACAGGGAAGTTCCTCTCGCCCAGAACCTTTATCATCTCCTGGCCGACAGCACCTGTCGCGCCCATTACTCCGATATTATACTTTTTCACTTCTGATCTCCTTTTCTATCTTGCAAAACTGTCATAGAGCACGCGTATCGCTCTCTCAAAGTCTTCATCGAAGACTCCTACCATTATGTTGATCTCGTCCGCACCCTGCTCTATAGTCCTGATATTTATGTTGTTTTCACCGAGAGCTTTGAACAGTCTTCCCGATACGCCTGTCCTGTACGCCATCTGACGTCCGACTATCGCTATCAGGCTTATGCCCTCTGTCAGCGCGCAGTTGTCTATTCCTTCGAATTCCGACAGCTCATGCATCAGCTCGTGCTTCCTTACTCTGATGCTCTCGCTCGGGAACACCACCGAGAAGCTGTCCACTCCGCTCGGTATCTGCTCCACCGGGATGTCGTAACGGGCGAACACCTCGAGTACCTGCCTCAGCAGTCCGAGCTTTTCCTCGCCTATCCTGCTCTTGTAGATGTTGATTATCGAGAAGTTGCGCTTGCCCGCGATTCCGGTGATGAACCTTTCGGTCTCCTCCTCGAGCTCATCATCGAAATGCTCTCTGATGATGGTTCCCGGATCGTCCGGCTCGTTTGTATTCCTGATGTTTACCGGGATGTCCTTTATCCTTACCGGGAATACCGTGTCCTCATGCAGGACGGATGCTCCCATGTAGCTGAGCTCTCTCAGCTCGTCATATGTGACTCTCGCGATAGTCTTCGGATCCTTCACGATGCGCGGGTCGACCATCAGTATTCCGGATACATCGGTCCAGTTCTCATACACATCTGCATCGAGATATGATGCCGCCAGTGCGCCGGTGATGTCGGAGCCGCCTCTTGAGAACACATGGATCTCTCCGTTCGGAAGCGCTCCGTAGAAGCCCGGCGTGACTATCCTGCCGTAGATGCTCTTCAGCTCTCTGAGCTTCTTCTCGGACTTCTCGGCGTTGACCTTGCCGCTGTATTCGAAGCACAGCCAGTCCGCCGCGTCGACAAATGTGTACCCGAGATACTCGGCCATGAGCATGGCATTGAAGCACTCGCCTCTTGAAACGATGAAGTCGACGGAAGTCTTTTTATCGACTTTGGCAAAAGTCTCATCGATGATCTTCTCTATATCCGTATTGAGACCGCATTCGCTCCTGATACCGGCGAATCTCTCTCTTACCATTCCCAGTACATTCTCATATGAGACGCCATAGCGGATATGTGCGTGGATCAGATACAGAAGATCGGTGATCTTGTTGTCTGCCGAGTCTCTCTTTCCCGGAGCCGAAACGACTACCACTTCGCGCGAATCATCGCTTTCAACTATATTCTTTACCTTGGCGAACTGCGAGCTGTCCGACAGGCTCGAGCCGCCGAATTTGATTACTTTCAGCATTATTGTCCTTTCTTCAGATACGGCTCCTTATTCAGCAATTGCCGCGAAGAACATATCTCTGCCCTTCTCCTTGCGGTGCTGTCCTCTTTTGTGCATCTCCTCTACCGATACAGGCTTTGAGATGCAGTAGAAGATGCCGTCTCTTTCTTCATATGTATCCACAAGCTCCTTCATGTGATCGCACATGTGGTCGTGCCTGATGTAATATCTGTGAACGGCGCTGCTGTTGTCCACTTTGAGATCCGCCTGAGCGCCGGCTGTCATCTGAACGCTCATATCCACGCCGTTTTTGATGTCGATCACATCCTGGATCACGGACTGACCTGTAGGCATCTGGCCTGCGCCCTGACCGTAGAAGCTGAGTGTGCCGACGTTGACCGCTGTGAGAGTGATGAGGTTGTTGTTTGTCCTTACATTTGCCTCAAGGCTCTCTTCTGAGAAAGCAACAGGTTCAACATAAGCCGTCACTACGCCGTCTTTGCACTTTGAGTTCATCATCAGTCTGGGAACGAGTCCCTTTTCTTTAAGATATGCGATATCGCATGCCTTGATGGTATCGATGCCGTAGCAAGGGACCTCTTCTTCCTTTATGACCGTGCCGTATGCCAGGTTCGAGGAGATGACGGTCTTGCGCAGTGTGTCTGTTCCCTCTATGTCAGCAGCCGGATTTGCTTCAGCGTATCCGAGCTCCTTTGCGGATGCGAGCATCTCATCAAAATCAGCTCCGCTCTCATGCATTGCGTCAAGGATGTAGTTGCATGTCCCGTTCACTATGCCCCTTACTTCCGTAACAACGTCGCACCTTCTGGTCCTCTGAAGATTGTAGAGCCAAGGGATACCTCCTCCGGCAGCCGGTGTGAATCTCAGCTGTACGCCGTTCTTTGCTGCGGCTTCTGTCAGCTCTCCGAAGCACGCGCTTATAAGGTTCTTGTTAGGAGTCACGACATGCTTTCCGGCATTGAGGCACTGAAGCACGAACTTCTTAGGAGTGTCGATACCTCCCATCGCCTCGATGACAAGTTCGATCTCCGGATCGCTCGTTATATCGTTAAGATCTTTTGTGAATCTGTCAGCGATATCTTCATAACCCTTTCTTACCTGCAGATCGAGTATCCTTTTCACCTCGATGTCTTCAGCATATTTTGCTGTTTCATATGCACCGCTTCCTACAGTGCCAAATCCCATTATAGCGATCTTCATCTAGCATACCTCCGGAGTTGTTTTCTATTGATCACAGTATCTTGTACGGAAAAAGAAGCAGGTTTTTTTACACTTTTTTCTCCTCAAACTGACAATTATTTGTATCTGTCCACAAAACTGATGCTTCCAAAACCGGCAATTTCCGTATCGGGTGGACAAATCACGACAGTGTGTCCGCGAAGCTAAAACACTTGTCTTTGAATCTAAAGTAATGTATCATAAACAAAGTCATATTTCAACAACTTGTTAACGCTAAGGATGAGGTCCTTCAGAGGACCTTAAGACCGGAAAGGCACAGACATGATCAAATACGTAAGTACCAGAAACACATCCATAAATGTAAGCTCCGGAAAAGCCATTCTGGATGGTCAGGCAGAAGGCGGCGGACTCTACGTCCCTGCTTCTCTTGAAAATATAAAAGCGGATTACCACGACATAATCAGAAACGGTTCTGACTTCAGGAGCATGGCCAAGGCCGTATGGAACATCTTCTTTGACGATTACGGCAAAGATAAGATCGACGAGCTCGTCGAAGCGAGTTATAAGGATAAGTTTTCCGCAGAGGAGATCACTCCTCTCGTAAAAGCTTCTTCGGGCACAAATGAAGCGTATGTGCTCGAGCTTTATCACGGGCCTACATCGGCATTCAAGGATGTCGCGCTCTCTGCCCTGCCTAATCTCCTTTCTGCAGCCCGCAGCATGAATAACTTCGAGGACGACATCATGATTCTCACCGCCACATCCGGGGATACGGGAAGCGCGGCTATCGCAGGGTTCAGCAATGTTCCGGGGACAGGTATCATCGTATTCTTCCCTCACGGAGGAGTATCCGACACTCAGCGCCTTCAGATGACGACAGCTGCCGGCAGCAATGTCACAGCATGCGCGATCCGCGGAAACTTCGACGACGCGCAGACCGGCGTAAAGAAACTCTTCAGAGAGATCCCTCACCCTGTTGAAGGCGTATCCCTCTCAAGCGCCAACTCGATCAACATCGGAAGGCTCGTGCCTCAGATCGTCTATTACTACTCTGCATACGCGCAGCTTCTTGAGAAAGGCGCGATAAAAGACGGCGACAAGGTCGACTTCGTGGTGCCTACCGGCAACTTCGGAGATATCATGGCGGGATGGTTCGCACTCAAAATGGGACTGCCTGTCGGAAGGCTCATCTGCGCTTCAAACAAGAATGATGTACTCACTGAGTTCCTGCATAACGGCCACTACGACAGAAAGCGCGAGTTCTTCAAGACCACTTCTCCGTCGATGGACATCCTGGTATCGAGCAACCTCGAGCGTCTGCTTTACTACGTATGCGGCTCAGACCATACAGTTGAATACATGAAGCAGCTTGAGACAACCGGCGAATACTCGATCACTCCGGAAGAGCTGTCAGAGATCAACTCCGTATTCACGGGCATCGCGGCGACAGACGAAGAAGGCGCTGCAGCTATCCGCAACGTATTCAAAGCTGACAGCTACCTAATGGATACACATACTTCGATCGCATGGGCGTGCATGGAGAAGTACGCAAAAGAAGGCAGCGACGCGGCAGCCACTGTTGTGCTGTCGACGGCATCGCCTTATAAATTCTCGGCTGCAGTACTGAATGCTCTCGGCGAAGAGCTGACGGGCAGCGACGAGGGCAACGTGAAAAAGGTCCGCGAGATCACAGGCTCACCGGTACCTTCAGGCCTCGCCGGAATATTCTCGAGACCTGTCCTTCACACAGATGTCATCGACGCTGCTGACATGAAGTCATACGTTATTGAAAAAAGCGATAAATAGGATTACAATCAATGGAAGGAAAATACTTGATCGTAGATAAGGCTCTTCTGCCTTCATATTGCGAGAAGGTCGTCCTCGCCAAAGAACTGATCGACGAGGGCAAAGCCGCAGATATAAGCGAAGCCGTAAAGATGGTCGGCATATCCCGCAGCACGTATTATAAGTACCGGGATATGATAAGAGACATAAGCACAGTCTCGATGGGCCGCCGGGCGATCGTTTCCATGATGATGCGGCACAGTGTGGGTACGCTTTCGGAAGTGCTACGCATAATCTCGCACTATGGTTACAGTGTCTGGACAATTACACAGAATCCTCCCGTAGACTTCAGAGCCAACGTTGTCATAACGCTTGAGCTCGGAGAGGATGCGTCTAGCCTCGACAGTATGTTGAGAGAAATTTCAGATGCGCCCGGCCTTTCGAGGGTGCAGCTGCTTGGAATGGATTAGGAGGATACATGGATTTCAAACAGATCGAAGCTTTTATTAATGTAGTAAGATATAAAAGTTTCAGCAAAGCCGCAGACGCTACTTTCTTTACACAGCCCACAATCAGCACACACATCCGCAATCTTGAAAAGGAACTTGGAGTAAAACTGCTTGACAGAAAAAGCAGGGTCGTTGAAATGACTCCTCAGGGTGCGAAATTCTATAAGTACGCTGTAG
>JAFUGO010000024.1 GCA_017469325.1 Mogibacterium sp.
ATGAGAGTATTCATGCAGAGAGATGAATAGTCATGCAGATGGGATCCTTTGGGCGCAGGGTAGTTAGTACTTGTACCGTCAAAATGACGGGGCAGGCATCAATTAATTGATGCTTCGGGGCTCATATCTTGGTTAGATGCGTCAATGACAATGCTGGTTAGCGAGTAGGAGATAGCGACGAGTGATGATGCTTTATAGACATGGGTTGAGACAAGTGATGATGCTTTATAGATATGGGTTGAGACAAGTGATGATGGTTAATGGTTAGCTGCTTGTGAGAGGCGCTTCAAAAAAAGATTAGATAAGATAGCGAAAAGGCTTGACTTACAATGAACATATGCTAATATATTCATATGAACAAACGGTAATATGTATTGAGATCAAATACATGACCAATGAGAAGAGAATGATGTTGCCGGGCATGTAACGGACAATCGGCGGCTGTACCGGATAGTTTAAACGGAAAGGTGAGCGAGATGGCTGAAAGCGCAGAATACAGACTCAAAGGAATGGATGAAGAGGAACTGCTGGAACTGGCGGATCTTTTCAAGATGTTCGGTGACTCTACGCGCATCAAGATACTCTACGATCTGTTTGACGGAGAAAAGAACGTCACTGAGATCTGCGAGGATATAGAGATGAACCAGTCTGCCGTATCGCATCAGCTCAAGGCCCTGAAGAACGGGAAGCTCATAAAGAGCCGGCGCGAGGGCAAGGCGATCTACTACTCACTGGATGATGATCATGTAAAGACCATAATCGCGATGGGCAAGGAGCATATTGAAGAATAGTGCCGGAATAAAGCGATCCAAGGCAGTATACATAAACTATATAATAAGCGATAAATAGTTAAACACTGGCTGCAAAGCCGTTTTAATAACATTTTCTAAAAGGAGAACAAAACCATGAAAAAGAAATTCAAACTTATCGACCTCGATTGTGCAAACTGCGCTGCAAAGATGGAAGATGCGATCAAGCAGATCGACGGAGTAAACGACGCATCCGTAAGCTTCATGACACAGAAGATGATGATCGATGCAGACGACGCTGTATTCGATAAGGTAGTGGAAGAGGCTGTCAAGGAGATCGCTAAGGTCGAGCCGGACTGCCAGGTCGTTTTATAAAGAACCGAAGGAAAGTTAAAGGGATCCGAAGAAGGACCGGTGATCCGGAAGCGTAAAGAGGATTCAGAGCTATGGACAAATTTACACCTAAACAGAAAAAAGAACTGAAGCGCATAATAATCTCGTTTGTGCTCTTTGTGATACTGATGGTGCTTGAGCACACAGGGGTGTTCCCTGAAGAGGGACCCGGGATGTGGCTCATGCTTGCGCTCTACCTCGTGCCGTACTTCATAGTAGGCAACGATGTTGTTCGCAAGTGCTTCATAGGCATAAAGAACAGGCAGCTGTTTGACGAGAGCTTCCTGATGACGCTCGCCACAGTCGGCGCGTTCGGATGCAAGGAGTTCGGCGAAGCCGTGGCCGTAATGCTGTTCTATCAGGTGGGAGAGTTCTTCCAGGACTACGCGGTCAACAAGTCCAGGGGCTCCATCACGGAGCTGATGAGCATGGCGCCGGATTTTGCGAACCGTGAGGCTGAGGACGGAAGCGTTGAGGTGATCGATCCGGACGATATCGAGGTGGGCGATATTCTTGTTATCAAGCCTGGCGAAAAGATCCCTACAGACGGAGTAGTCATCGAAGGAAGCGGACTTATCAATACATCCGCTCTTACCGGAGAGTCGCTGCCGCGCAACGTGGGCGAAGGCGATCAGGTCATTTCGGGATGCATCAACGGAGATATGCTGCTCAGAGTCAGAGCCGAGAAGGAATTCGATGACTGTACTGTCTCGCAGATACTGGAGCTGGTCGAAGACGCAGCCTCACGCAAGTCTGTCACAGAGAACTTCATTACAAGATTCGCCCGCTGGTACACACCGTCGGTCGTTATAGCAGCGGTGATCCTGGCATTCATACCGCCGCTGATCTCCGGCCACTTTGCAGCTGAGTTCGGCAAGTGGGTCCTCAGGGCATGCACATTCCTTGTAATATCGTGTCCGTGCGCTCTGGTCATTTCGGTACCGCTGGCATTCTTCGGTGGCATCGGTGCTGCTTCGTCAAAGGGTGTGCTGGTAAAGGGTTCCAATTATCTTGAGCTCATGGCTGACCTCGATACGGTCGTATCGGACAAGACGGGTACGCTCACTGAAGGAAGATTCAAAGTCGCTATGGTCGAAGCTGCAAATGGCGTCGACACAGATGAAGTGATCAGGTATGCCGCAGCAGCTGAAGCCGGTTCTACTCATCCTATAGCGGCAGCGATCGTCGAAGCATGCGATGATCCTTTCGCTCAGTCAAAGATCAAGGACGAGCAGGTCATAGCCGGCAAGGGCATAAAGGCAAAGGTCGGAAGGACACTCGTCACGGTAGGAAACAGAAGCTTCTTCAAGGATGAAGGCATCGAGCTTCCTGAGGCAGAGCCTGAAGTCACGGGCACAAACTGCTACGTTGCAAAGAACGGCAAATATATCGGCGTTATAGTCGTAGCGGACATGCCTAAGGCCGGCGCCAAGGAGGCGATCGCGGATATGATCGCGGCAGGCATCAGCAAGGTCGTTATGCTGACCGGTGATTCGGAGCACGTTGCGGCATCTGTCGCGAAGGACCTCGGTATCACGGATTACAAGGCGGAGCTTCTGCCGCAGGATAAGGTAAGCGCTGTAGAGACTCTTCTCGTAGAACTGAGAGGCGGAGCCGGATCGGGCGATGATGCAGACAAGCGCCGCAAACGCCTGGCCTTTATAGGCGACGGAATCAACGACGCGCCTGTGCTGTCGGTTTCGGATATCGGTATCGCCATGGGATCACTCGGATCGGACGCGGCCATAGAGGCTGCCGATGTGGTCATCATGGATGATGATCTCAAGAAGATCCCGGCGGTCATGCGTATAGCACGCAAGACACTCGGCATATCCAGACAGAATATCGCATTTGCTCTGTTCGTGAAATTCGCCTGCCTCATACTTGGAGCGGTCGGTATCGCGAACATGTGGGTAGCGGTATTCGCGGACGTCGGAGTCGCGGTCCTGTGCATCCTGAATTCGATGCGCATGCTGAAAAAATAGGTTTAAAAGCAAAGAGCCTGTCCGGAAAGGGCAGGCTCTGCCGTTACCTTAATACATCTTAATCTAAATATAGCGCTATTAAGGGGTGAAAAATCAATATTTTGTGTTAAAATTGTGCGGGAACAGAAAATACCGCATTTTTTGTTTACTAAATTCCAGCAGGCAGATCCTGTCTGCGTGAGTAAAAATGGCCAAAGACAAAAGCAACAACAAGAATAATAAAGATCAGAATAAAGAGCTGAGTACGGAGACAAGAGAGATACGTCAGGACAGCCGCAACATTTCTGCCAACATGGGCAGAAGGCAGGGCCCGGCGACTCTTTCGTTTGACTTCGAAAACAAACCGGGATCGGAAAAGCCTGAAAAGCCTGCAGCAGAACCTGTGACAGAAAAGGCAGCGGAGCCTGCGGCAACATCGGGCCCGGACGGCAGAAGGACTATCATAAAGGACGATGCCAACGAGTCATTTGAGAAAACAAAGACTCAGTACGGACTTCCGGCCGATTACAGGGACGAGCTTTATGATGAGCTCAACAGCCTTGCGGCATCGGAAGCACCTGCGCCGCAGAAGTCAGACTTCAGCAAGAACTTCGACGCGTTCAAATCCAAAGTAAAGAAGAAGATCGCCGAGAAGCAGGAAGAAGCAAAGCTGGCCAGAGCTGCTGCTGAAGAAAAGAAGAGGCAGGAAGAGCTCGAAAAGGCAGCTGTTGCTGCAGCTCTCGAAGAGAAGAAAGCGCAGGAAGAATACGAGGCGCAGCTCGAAGAAGCTATAAAGGCTGAGAAGAAAGCCCAGAGAGAAGCTGCCAGGGCAAACATAAAGAACAAGAAACCGGCCAGACCTCAGAAGTCGGTAAAGAAAATAGGAGGCAGTGCAAAGGGCGCCGGCAGGATCGTAAAGCCTAAGGACGAAGCGGCCAAAGAAGAGGCGGCAAAGACCACGAAGAAAGCGGCGGCCAAGCCTGTCAATAAACCGGTCAAGAAGTCATACAGCACATTCAAGATCGGAAGCGTAAGCAGGATCGCCAAGGGCGGCAAGAATAAAAAGCCAAAGACCGGCAGCAGCAATAAATCAAATGCCGGCAAGACCACAGCCGTCGCACCGCTTCTCAAGGACAAGCTGAAAAAGCTCCAGAAAAAGAAGAAACCTCGCAAGCAGCGCAAGACCTGGGTAAGGATAGTGCTCGGGTGCATCAAACTGATGATTGCCTGCGCGATAGTCGGTGGAGTCGCCGGAGGCGGCTATGTAGCATATACGATCTCGCATGCAGATCCGATCCATCCGGAGCAGATCTACAACACGATCGATATAAGTACGCATATCTACAATGATAAAGGCAACCTTACTGACGACGTATTCTACTCAGAGAACCGAGACCTTGCCACATATGAGCAGTTCCCGGATAACCTGAAGAACGCGTTCATCTCCATAGAGGACAAAACTTTCTGGACGCACAACGGCTTCAACGTCAGGCGTATATTCGGAGCGATCTGGAACTCAGTCAGAGGCGGAGGCGAGATAAGCGGGACGAGTACGATCACGCAGCAACTCGCGCGTAACGTATTCCTGCCTGAAGAAAAGAGCATAAGGTCGATAAAGCGTAAGATCATAGAAATGTATTACGCTTACCAGATAGAGCAGGAGCTCACCAAAGAAGAGATCCTGACAGCGTATCTCAATACTATCTATCTCGGATACGGATGCTACGGTGTGGATACAGCCGCAGACAAGTACTTCGACGAAGACGTTGAGAACCTGACGCTCGAGCAGTGTGCAGCGCTTGCGGCACTGCCGCCGGCACCGGGAGTATACGCGCTCATCCTCACTGAGAATGATGAGGCAGAGACCACAACGGACATCGGCGACGGACTGTACGCAAACGATGTGTCGCAGCAGAGGCGCTATCTGGTACTCGATCTGATGGCAGAGCAGGGCTTCATAAGCGCAGAAGAAGCAGAAGCCGCAAAGAAGCCTCTTACCGATTTCATCAAACCGGGCGGAGCGACATCCAGCACGATATCTTCGTTCAAGGATTACCTGCTTGACACGGTAAAGAACGATCTGATGACAACATACAATCTGTCCGCAGAGCAGGCAGAGAAGATGGTCTACACAAAGGGCCTCAACATCTACTCTACGCTTGACTCACAGGCACAGAAAGCGATCATGAAGCAGTTCAGGAATGACGACAACTTCCCTGACGCGATAGACGGTTCGGAAGTTGAGGCTGCAATGGTAATTACGGAAGTCGGCACAGGTCAGATCAAGGCTATGGCCGGAACCAGGAACCCTGACGCAGAGAAGCTCTTCAACAGAGCGGTCAATCCGCGTCAGCCTGGATCGTCAATAAAGCCGATCGCTGTTTATGCTCCGGCTCTTCAGAAGAGCTATGAGTATCACAAGGACGGCAAGAAGTTCCAGTTCGTCGACACCGGCTATGACAACCAGGGCAAGAAGTACTGGGGCGACTATATAACCACAAGTTCGGGCGTCGTAGACGAGAGGATGAAGGTCAAAGGCAAGGTATGGCCGCAGAACTTCAGCCGTACATACTCGGGTTACAAGACATTCAGACAGGCGATGCAGCTGTCGCTCAACACATGCGCAGTTAAGATCCTCTCGCAGGTCGGAGTTGACTACTCCATGGATATGGTAAAGAAGTTCGGAGTAACGACAGTAGTCGATGACGCTTCGCAGCCGACCAACGACCTCAACCTCGCAGCTCTCGGACTCGGAGCTATGACGGAAGGTGTAACACCTCTGGATATGGCGCTCGCATACGCGGCGTTCCCTAATGGAGGAGTCGTGAATTCCGGCATATGCTACACCAAGGTCACAGACAGCAAGGGCAAGATCCTGCTGGAGGGCAAGTCCGAAGAGACGAGAGTACTCGATGAGGGTGTCGCATACATCATGACAGACATGCTCCAGACTGTAGTAACACACGGTATAGCCGGCGAGGCCGCAATAAGCGGTGAGCAGGTCGGAGGAAAGACCGGTACTACGGACGACACATGGGATATCTGGTTTGATGGATTCACCGCAAACTACGCGGCAGCTCTCTGGATCGGCACGGATGACAACGTAGAGCTCAATACGACATCCACCACGGCCGCAAGGCTCTGGAGCAAGATCATGGGCAACGTCAAAAAGGCCAAGGGCGGTGAGTATAAGTCGAGACCTGACAACGTCATCGTGAAGAACGGCGAGTACTACATCCAGGGTACACAGCCGCCTGATCCGCCTCCTCAGCCAAAGAAGACTGAGAAGAAGGACGACAAGAAGACCGATGCTGCTCAGAGCGGCGGAGATCAGAAGCAGACTGACGCCGCAAAGCCTCCAAACTAAAAAAAGCTTGCAATCACAAGGCTTCGGTGGTATAAATGCATAGTAAGTTAACGTCACGAAAGAGTGGGGACACCCACTCTTTCACTTATGTATGACTTTTTTAGCGGTAAAGAAAT
Source organism: Mogibacterium sp. (assembly GCA_017469325.1). The sequence continues at coordinate 6,590 of JAFUGO010000024.1, forward strand.
GGCAAAAGAAGACATAACAGGCAAGGTGAGCAATATGCTCGCACCGTTCCTCGAAGAGAACGGACTCGATATCTACAAAGTCGAATATAAGAAGGAAGGTCCTGCGTGGGTCCTGCGCTTACTGCTCGACAAGAGCGTTGACGCGAAAGAAGAGTATGTGAGCATAGATGACTGTGAAAAGGTCAACAGCTGGCTCAGCGATGCTCTCGATACGGACGACTTCATCGGGCGCAGCTACAACCTCGAGGTGGGTTCGGCCGGACTCGACAGAGAGCTCATAAAGGACTCGGATTATGTACGCTTTGCCGGAAGGCCGGTCGAGGTCAGGACATATGAGCAGATAGACGGCAGCAAAGAGCACGAAGGCACTCTCAAAGGGAAGGAAGACGGTGTAGTCATCATAGATACCGGTGCCGGAGAGATGCGGATACCTGCCGATAAAATATCAAAGATCAATTTAGCAGTGGTTTTCTAACAGGAGGAGACAATGAGTAAGGAATTTCTTGAGGCATTTGCGGAGCTCAAAAAAGAGAAGAATCTCTCGGAAGAAGAGATCATTGGGGCTATCAAGGACTCTATAGAAAATGCATACAGGTAGAATTACGGAGCATCCAATGTCAGAGTTGATGTAGACATGGCAGAAGGCAATGTCACAGTATACATGGGCATGGAAGTTGTAGAAGAGGTCGAGGACGATATGACTCAGATCTCTCTCGAAGAGGCAAAAGAGATATACGACGGGTATGAAGTCGGTGACGTAGTCGAGTACGAGATCGATCCTAAGGACTTCAACAGGATCGCAGCTCAGGGAGCCAAGCAGGTATTCGTTCAGAAGAACCGCGAGGCAGAGCGCACCAATTCATACAACGAGTTCATAGAGAAGAAGGGAACCATCGTTACAGGTAAGGTCGAAAGGATCTCGAACGGAACGATGCTCATCTCACTCGGCCGCACAGAAGGCCGCGTACCTGCATCCGAGCAGGTCAGATCGGAGAACTTCAAGCCGGGCGACCGCATCAAGGTCTACGTCATGGACGTTAAGAAAGAAAACAAGGGACCTCAGGTGCTTCTGTCCAGATCCCATCCGGGTCTCGTAAGAGGTCTGTTTGAGCTCGAGATCCCTGAGATCGCAGACGGCACAGTCGAGATCAAGGGAACAGCCCGTGAAGCAGGCTCCCGTACAAAGATCGCTGTTTACTCTCACGATCCTAACGTCGATCCTGTCGGCGCATGCGTCGGAAACAGAGGAGCAAGAGTCCAGAACATCGCGGACGAGCTCTTCGGCGAAAAGATCGACATCATCGTATGGGACGAGGACCCTGCTGTACTTATCAGCAACGTCCTGAGACCTGCTATCGTTGAGGGTGTTTATATAAATGAAGAAGAGAAAGTCGCTACAGCAGTAGTGCCTGATCAGCAGCTCTCACTTGCCATCGGCCGTGAAGGTCAGAACGTAAGACTCGCTGCAAGAGTCAGCGGATGGAAGATCGACATCAAGAGCAACGATCAGCTCAAGGAGATGGGCTTCGCATTCGATGAATACGAGGATTCCGATATGACAGCGGAAGCTGATGAGGTCATGGAAATTGAGGAGACACAAAACACCGAAGCCGATGCGTAGATGCATTGCGTGCAGGGAGTCGAAGCCGCAGGATGAACTCATAAGATTCACCTTTGACGGCAAGTCCCTTTCGGCGGACACGGATACAAAACGTGACGGAAGAGGCTTTTATCTCTGCAATAATGAGGATTGTCTTGAAACTGCCATAAAGCGAAAGGCTTTCAACCGCGTTTGCAGGCAGAATGTGGATGGGGGAGAAATCAGAAAGGTTTTCGGCATCGCGGCCGGGAACGATCAAGGAGGTATAGATGTCAAAGAAAGTTAGCGAACTTACAAAGGAACTTGACATAAGTATACAGGAACTCAAAGGTTACGCAGACAAGCTGGGTATCGCGATAAGCTCCGCAAGGTCTTCAGTCGAGGATCAGGACGCGGACAGACTCGTGAGATCCATCAATATGATGCGCGGCACTTCTTCAGGTGCTCAGGCTTCGGGCAACAAGCCTAAGATCAAGGCTGTTCCGGTCGTCCCTAAGGACGGCACAAAGGCGAAGCCGCCTATCGGAAAGCCGGTCATCCCTAAGAAGCCGGTCATTCCTAAAAAAGAAGAGCCTGCAGAAGAGGCAGAGGCACCAAAGCCTGCTGAAGAACCTGAAGTAAAGGCAGAAGAGCCGAAGGCTGAAGCTGCCCCTGTTGAAGCTGCGGCAAAAGAAGCTGAAACAGTCAAGGTTGAGCCCGTGGAGGCAGAAACAAAGCCTGAGGCTGAGGCTAAAGCAGAGAAGGCTGAACCGGCTGCAAAAGAAGCTGAAGCAAAACCTGCCGAGCCGGCTGCAGATGAAAAGCCAAAGGCAAAGGAAGCCAAAGAAGAGGAGTATGTGAATGCTCCTGGCAAGCCTATGCGCTTCAAGAAGATCTCCGATGCCGAGACAGAAAGAAAGAAGGCAGAGGAGCTCAAGAGACAGAGCCGCGAAAGAAGAGAGAAGTCCAGAGCTTCCGAAGGCGACAAGAAGAAACCTTCGAGAAACAAGAACGAAGGCGGCAAGGAGCGTCAGGACAGAAACAGAAAGCCGCAGGGCGGCGGAGCATCGGCTCCTGCACCTGCAGCAGGCGGAAGCGCCAAGTCCTCAAAGGGCAAGAGCAAGAAGTTCTTCGATAACCGCGACAGAGACAAGCAGTCGAGGTTCGACAGACGCGAGGACGGCCCGGGCGGACGCAGAAACAACAACAACGGTATCTATGACGAGGCTGCTCTCGAGAAGCAGGAGCGTCATAAGAGAAAATACAAGGCTAAGCCTGTAGAAGAACCTGAGATCGAAGAGATCCTGCCTGAGGGCACGATCGCTGTTACAGTACCTATCACTGTAGCGGGTCTTTCAGAGCAGGCAGAGATCAGCGTCAGCAAGATCATCATGTCCATGATGCAGATGGGTGTTATGGCTACTATCAACCAGACACTCGACAAGGACTCCGTTGAGATGCTGGCAGAAGACCTCGGTCTTCAGATCGTAGTCACAGAAGAGCAGGCAGAAGTGGAAGAGCCTGGCATCGATATGCATGAGGACGCCGAGAGCGAACTCAAGCCGAGACCGCCTATCATCACCGTAATGGGTCACGTAGACCACGGTAAGACTTCGCTGCTCGATGCTATCAGAAATACAAACGTTACTGCCGGAGAGTCCGGCGGAATCACACAGCACATCGGTGCGTCCGAAGTCATGATCAACGGAAAGAGGATCGTATTCCTCGATACACCGGGTCACGAGGCATTCACCACCATGCGTGCGAGAGGTGCTCAGGTAACGGATATCGCTGTACTCGTAGTAGCGGCTGACGACGGCGTAATGCCTCAGACCATCGAGTCCATCAGCCACGCTAAGGCAGCTAACGTTCCTATCATCGTAGCTATCAACAAGATGGATAAGCCGGGCGCAAATCCAGACAGAGTAAAGCAGGAACTCATGGAGCACGGCGTCCTTGTAGAAGACTGGGGCGGCGAGGTCATCTCCGTACCTGTTTCGGCAAAGAAGGGCGACGGCATCACAGACCTCCTCGAGATGATACTGCTTCAGGCAGATATGCTCGAGCTTCGCGCCAACCCAGACAGACTGGCTCTTGGTACCGTTATCGAGGCGAGACTCGACAAGGCCAAAGGTCCTGTTGCCACACTGCTCGTATCTAATGGAACACTCAAGACAGGTCAGAGCGTAGTCGCCGGTACATGCTCGGGCAAGATCCGTGTCATGACAGACGACAAGGGCAAGACCATCCGTAAGGCCGGTCCGGCTACAGCTGTTGAGATCCTCGGTCTCTCAGACGTACCTGCGGCAGGTGACGCATTCAACGCGGTAAGAGATGACAAGACAGCACGTGAGATCGCTCAGAACCGTAAGGACAAGATGAGAGAAGAAGTGCTCGCGAAGAACGCAAGCATGACACTCGACAAGCTCTTCAGCCAGATCCAGGAAGGCGAGGCAAAAGAGCTCAACCTCATCGTCAAGGCAGACGTACAGGGTTCTG
>JAFUGO010000025.1 GCA_017469325.1 Mogibacterium sp.
ACTCCTGATTCGGGTGCTTTCTGCCTCCCTGAGGAGGAACGTTTGCAACCGTGCCCTCGATTATCTTGAGAAGAGCCAGCTGAACGCCTTCGCCGCTTACATCTCTTGTGATGGACATGTTCTCGGACTTGCGGGCGATCTTGTCGATCTCATCAACGTATATGATGCCCCTCTGGGCTCTTTCGAGGTCGCCGTCAGCAGCCTGGTACAGCCTCAGAAGGATGTTCTCTTCATCTGCGGCGGTGCGTTTACGGGACTCGACAAGATCATAAAGGTAAGGCTCGGCAACAAGGTCATAGGCTTCAACAAAGAGGAGAAGGCCGTTGACCTGAACGAAGCAGACATACTGCTTCAGGCTCAGCCTGAGGACCTTCTCAGATTCGCCCTCATACCGGAGCTGATCGGAAGGCTGCCTGTGACTGTCGCGCTGAGTGAACTCAGCGAGGAAGCCCTCGTAAAGATAATCACAGAGCCGAAGAATTCTCTTGTAAAGCAGTACCAGACGCTGTTCATGATGGACAACGTTGAACTTATCGTAGAGGACGATGCCGTCCGCGCGATAGCTGACAAGGCGCTTACACTCAACACCGGCGCAAGAGGCCTCAGGGGCATTTTCGAGAACATCATGACAGAGATCATGTATGAACTGCCTTCAAGACCTGAAGTCGCCAGCTGCACTATCACGGCAGACGTGGTAAGGGGTGAAGCTGAACCGGTACTCGGACTCAGACAGGAAGTAAAGGAAACCGGCAAGAAGCAGATAGAAAAGGAAGCATAATGGCCGTATATGAAAGCATAAAAAGGGTCCCTTATATCCCTCTGAGAGGACAGACGTTCTTCCCGGGGACTATAGTGGGATTTGATATTGGAAGAGATAAATCACTTGCCGCCGTTGATCTAGCGATGAACGGCGACAAATATATTGCGGTGTCTGCACAGAGGGATACGTCGGTAAGCTCCCCGAAAATGGACGACTGCTATCTTACGGGTACTCTTGTAAGAGTCAGACAGGTAGTCAAAAAGAATGAGGACTATGTCCGCATTCTTGTCGTCGTTGAGCAGCGCATAAGGATAGAGGATATCTATGAAGCCGGCGATATGCTCGCCTGTGACTATGTGCCTGCGGATGATTACGATGACGATGCTGAAGACATCAGCATGCAGGCAAATATCAGAGTGCTGAAACAGCTCTACATGAAATACCTCGAGCTCACGGGGCAGGGCGAGTCAGCGGGAAAGACTCTGACAGATGACATTGACGATCCGTCTCTTCTCTGCAGCATAATCGCCAATGAGATAGATGTTGCTTTTGACGTCAAGCAGACTCTGCTCGAGATAGATTCCGTCAAGCTCAGGATAAGCCACCTCGTGGATATCATCGGCAAAGAGAACAACATCCTCTCCATCGCGAAGAGGATCAACAACCGCGTCGTCAAGAACATGAACCGCGGCCAGAGGGAGTACTACCTCAGAGAGCAGCTGCAGGTCATCAAGGAAGAACTCGGCGAGGATGAAGACACCGATGACGAGGCAAGGCAGTGGAAGGAGAAGCTCGACGAGCTCAAACTCGAAGAGAAGACGGACACAAAGCTCCGCAAGGAGATAGACAAGTTCACCAAGATGAGCCCTATGAGCCCGGACGCGAATGTCTCAAGGACATACATTGAGACCATACTCGACCTTCCGTGGCATAAGGCCAACAAGATAAACCGCAATATCAACAAGGCGGAGAAGATCCTCAACGAGGACCATTACGGTCTCGAAAAGGTAAAAGAGAGGATACTCGAGTGCCTCGCCGTACAGCATCTTACAAAGAATAACAAGGGCCCGATCATCTGCCTGGTGGGACCTCCGGGAGTCGGCAAGACTTCGATAGCCAGATCCATTGCCAGGGCCACAAACAGGGAGTTTGTAAGGATGTCGCTCGGCGGAGTAAGAGATGAGGCCGAGATAAGAGGACACAGGCGCACATATATAGGCGCCATCCCGGGACGCGTTATAAACGGCATAACGGAATCGGGCACCAACAATCCGCTCTTCCTCTTTGACGAGGTCGATAAGATCGGAAGCGACTTCAGAGGCGATCCGGCTTCGGCTCTCCTTGAAGTGCTCGATCCTGAGCAGAACAGCACATTCACAGACCATTATCTGGAGATCCCGTTCGATCTCTCGGATGTGATGTTCATCACGACTGCGAACACGACTGCCACGATA
>JAFUGO010000026.1 GCA_017469325.1 Mogibacterium sp.
GGCAGCTCTGCTCTCGCTCATCACTTCGCTTTACCAGAACGAGAATCCGTCGGATGTCTTCATTATACTATTTGTAGTCGTCCTCAACTCGGTGCTCGGAGTCGTTCAGGAGAACAAAGCCGAGGAAGCCATCGAGGCTCTCAAGCAGATGACCGCCGCGAAGTCCAAGGTGCTGCGTGACGGACAAATCGTAAGCATCGAGAGCAGCGGGCTCGTCGTGGGCGATGTGGTGATACTCGAAGCCGGCGACAGCATACCGGCTGACGGACGCATCATTGAGGAAGCTTCGATGAAGGTCGAGGAGGCCGCGCTCACCGGAGAGTCCGTACCTGTGACAAAGCAGGCAGATCTCATTGAGCTCGGCGAAAACGCAAAAGATGTTCCGCTCGGCGACAGGCGCAACATGGTATACATGGGAAGCACCGTCGTCTACGGCAGGGGCAAGGCCGTGATCACGGCCACCGGCATGTCGACGGAAATGGGAAAGATCGCGGATGCGATCTCTCAGGCAGAAGAGGAGCTCACGCCGCTCCAGATCAAGCTGGCTCAGCTCTCGCGCATACTCACAAAGCTGGTCCTTGCGATCTGCGTGTTCATCTTTGCGCTTGGAGTTATCAAAGCCGGCAGGCTCAGCATGGATGTCATGATCGACACTTTCATGCTGGCGATCTCGCTGGCTGTAGCGGCTATACCTGAAGGACTTGTCGCGGTCGTCACCATAGTGCTTTCAATCGGAGTGACCAAGATGTCGCACCGCAACGCGGTCATAAGAAGGCTGACGGCTGTAGAGACCCTGGGCTGCGCCCAGATCATCTGCTCGGACAAGACAGGTACTCTTACACAGAACAGGATGACCGTTGTCGACTATGCGGGTCATGACAGAGACCTGCTCGCGGCAGGCATGGCGCTTTGCTGCGATGCCGAGCTCAAAAAGGATGAGGACGGCAAGGAAGAAGTCGTGGGCGAGCCTACGGAGGCGGCCCTCGTCGCGTACTCATCGGTGCAGAACCTTCCAAAGACAGAACTCGTGGATCTGTTCCCGCGTGTAGGAGAAGCTCCTTTCGATTCGGGACGCAAGATGATGTCCACGGTGCATAAGAACAACGACATGGACGCTCCGGGCGGGCTCGAAACAGAGCTCGACAAGCTGATCGCCAGGTCTGAATACGTGCAGTTCACAAAGGGTGCTCCGGACGTAGTGCTGAAGCACTGCACACATATACTGACGGATCACGGCATCGAGCCGATCACAGAGGAGCTCGAGGCAAATGTAAAAAGAGACAACGCGAGAATGGCCGGAAAGGCGCTCAGAGTGCTCTCGCTCGCAGCCCGCGTCTACCATGAAAGACCGGATGACTTCTCGGATGAAGCTCTTGAGCGCGACCTCATATTTGTGGGCCTGCTGGGTATGATCGACCCTATCAGACCTGAGGTCAAGGATGCTGTCGCGGAGTGCCGCACGGCGGGCATCAGGCCTATCATGATCACAGGCGACCAGCTCGATACTGCCGTAGCGATCGGTAAGGACCTCGGCATAATCGAAAGCGCTGACGACGCTATACTCGGCTCGGCTCTCGACGACATGAGCGATGAAGAGCTTCTCAACAAGGTCGGCACATACTCGGTCTTCGCGAGGGTGCAGCCTGAGCATAAAGTAAGGATAGTCAAGGCGTGGCGTGCCCACAACATGGTAACGGCCATGACCGGCGACGGAGTAAACGACGCTCCGGCCATCAAGTCCGCAGATATCGGGATCGGCATGGGTATCACCGGAACGGACGTCACAAAGAACGTTGCCGACATGATACTGGCAGACGACAACTTCGCGACAATAGTCTCGGCAGTTGAAGAGGGCCGCAGGATATACTCCAACATCCGCAAGTCCATACAGTTCCTGCTCGCGACCAACATCAGCGAGGTGCTGTCCATACTGATCGCGACCATACTCAACTTCACCATACTCAAGCCGGCTCATCTGCTGTGGATCAACCTGATCACGGATTCGCTGCCTGCTCTGGCTCTCGGAATGGAAGAGGGCGAAGGCGACGCAATGAAGCAGAAGCCGAGAAGCGCACGTGAAGGAGTATTCGCCGGCGGAATGGATGTGGATATCATCTATCAGGGAGCGGTCACGACCCTCCTGGTACTCGCTGCTTACTTTATCGGTGAATACCTCGAGACCGGGCAGTGGCACATCGTTGCCAGCAATGACGGCATAACTATGGCCTTCCTCACTATGTCGATGTGCGAGATATTCCACTCGTTCAACATGAGGTCGCGCAGACAGTCGCTGTTCTCACTCTCGAAGCAGAATCTCTGGCTCTGGGGATCGGCAGCTGTAGCCGTACTTCTTACCTCTATGGTCATCGAGATACCGGCGCTGGCAAGACTGTTTGAGTTCACGACCATAAGCCTTAAGGAGTATGGAGTCGCAATGGGGCTCGCTGTGCTCATAATCCCGATCGTGGAGATCGTAAAGGCGATACAGAGAGCCGTAGCCCGCAGCAAGGGAGAGGAGCTCCGCAGCTGACGCGGACTTCTCCGGGGCCGGCCCGGCATATATATAAATCAGAAAGAACTATAAGATGAGTAAACCCGAAAACTTAGAAATAAAAGAAAATGAAAGCGTGAATAAAGGGAACGGACCCGTGCAGAAGCGCGATTCAGATAAGCTCGGCACGGAGCCGGTGCATCCGCTGCTTCTGAAGATGTCGGCGCCTCTTGCGGTGTCGATGTTCGTGATGGCGCTGTATAATATAGTAGACTCGATCTACCTGGGCCATTACAGCACGGACTCGCTGACGGCCGTCTCATACTGCTTCCCGTTCCAGAACCTCAATGTGGCGTTCGGAATAGGTACCGCAGTCGGAATGAGCGCGCTGCTGTCGAGGTATCTCGGAGCCAAGGAGTACGACAAGGCAGACAAGGTCGCGCATAACGGATTCATACTGGCGGCGATCAACTACATACTGTTCTTTGTTATCGGATGCTTCGCGGGTCCTATAATGAGGCTGATCACATCGTCCTCCACAAGTGCGATGATCATCTCAGAGGGAACGGCTTACCTCCGCATAACGCAGTGGCTCTCCATCGCGCCGATGATACAGTCGATGCTCGAGAGACTGCTCCAGGGCACGGGCAAGACTAATTACATCTTCTATATGCAGTTGTCGAGCACGCTCTTCAACGCTGTCGTCGACCCGATACTAATCTTCGGATTCTTCGGGCTGCCGGCGATGGGAGCAAAGGGCGCCGCGATCGCGACGGTGTTCGGACAGATACTCGGATGCATACTCGGCCTGATATTCAATAGAAAGTTCAATAAGGAGATCGGGCTCTCGGTACACAAACTGCGCCCGCACCTTCAGTCCATGAAGGAGATCTACAGGATAGGTATCCCTTCTATAGTGCTGCAGTCGGTAGGCGCGGTGATGAACTTCAGCCTAAATCAGATACTCGCGATGTTCTCCGACCTCGCGGTCGCAACATTCGGAGTGTACTTCAAGCTGCAGTGCTTCAGATTCATGCCTCTCTTCGGTATGAACAACGCGTCGGTGCCTATCATCGCGTACAACTACGGCGCGGACAGAAGGGACAGACTCGAGAAGTGCATGAGCATAGGCGTCAGATACGGCATAGGACTCATGTCGATCGGGACCATAGTGTTCTGGCTGTTCCCGGAGCAGCTGATGGCGCTCTTCAACGCGCCTCCTGAGATGGTGGCCATGGGTGTCGTGGCGCTCCATACGATATCGCTCAACTTCCCGTTCGCGGGCTACGCCATAATGAGGGGAGCGTCCTTCCAGGCCCTCGGCAAGAGCGTGTACAGCATGAACATCTCGCTCGTCAGACAGCTCCTCATAATCATACCGTGCGCGTTCATCTTCGCTAAGATCGGCGGAGTCAACATGGTATGGTGGGCATTCCCGGTCGCGGAAGTCGCGGGTATGACGATGTCAATTATGTACACTAAACGCATAAGAAAGAATATAATAAGTAAAATGACACCGCGTGACGCGGACGGAAATCCGCTCGCGGCCGAAGCTTAAAAACTCAGGCCCGGACAGCAAAGGTTGGCGGAATGAAGGACAAGTCTGAAGTCAGAAAAGAAATAAGGGAGAAAATGAAGGCGACGTCGCAGGAGTACCGCGACGGGGCTTCGGCGACTATTGCCGTGAACGCGCTCAGCATTCCCGAGATGCATAAGGCCAAAAGGGTGCTGGTGTACTTTTCGGTCGGCAGCGAGCCCGGTACGCTCGCGCTCATAAACAAATTGCTCGAGTCCGGCAAAAAGGTCTGCCTTCCGCTCTGCACTGACTTCGATGAAGAGGGTAACAAGACCGATACCGTGGACGCCATGGAGGCGAGACAGATAAACAGCTTTGACGATCTTGTGCCCGGGGCCTACGGGATACCCGAGCCGAAGGCGGAAACAAAGATGATACCGCCGCGTAAGATAGATCTTATAATCCTGCCGTGCGTGTCCTGCGACAGAAGCTGCGGAAGGCTCGGCCACGGGGCGGGGTATTACGATAAATACCTTAGCATGGTCAGACCGGGATGCTTCAAGATGGCGCTCTGCTTCGAAGAGGCACTGGCGGATGAGATACCCGTCGAGGAGCATGATGTCAGGATGGACGCGGTCGTCACCGAAAAGACGGTGTACCGATGGCGCGGCTGATACACAGCAGATGACCGGCAGACATTGATTAAGTAAGCATAAGGAAAGAAAGGGACAGAAATGGCTGAAAAGAAAAAGAAAATAATGCTCACGGGCGACCGCCCTACAGGCAGACTGCATATAGGACATTACGTTGGTTCACTCAGACAGAGACTCGAGCTCCAGGACGATCCGGACTACGAGAAAGTCTTCGTTATGATAGCGGACGCGCAGGCTCTTACTGACAACTTTGACAATCCGGAGAAGGTAAGGGAGAGCGTGTTCCAGGTGGCTCTCGACTATCTGTCGGTCGGCCTCGACCCTAAGAAGACAAACATCCTCATACAGTCCGAGGTCCCGCAGCTCCACGAGCTGACCGTTTATTACATGAACCTCGTAACCGTCAGCAGAGTACAGAGGAACCCGACCGTCAAGGCAGAGCTCAAGCTCAGAGGTTTTGAAGGCGAGAGCGTGCCGGTAGGATTCTTTACATACCCTATAAGCCAGGCAAGCGACATCACCGCTTTCAAGGCGACCATCGTTCCGGTAGGAGAGGACCAGGAGCCTATGCTGGAGCAGTGCAGAGAGATCGTAAGATCCTTCAACCGCACATACAACTGCGATGTGCTCGTGGAGCCTGAGATCTACCTGCCTCCGAACGAAGCCTGCCTCAGACTTCCGGGAACGGACGGCCAGGCCAAGATGAGCAAGTCCCTCGGAAACACGATCTATCTTTCGGATGACGAGGAGACCCTGCGCAAGAAGGTAATGTCGATGTTCACCGATCCGGGACACCTGAGAGTAGAGTACCCGGGCAAGGTCGAAGGCAACACGGTGTTCACATACCTGGATGCGTTCGTAAAAGAGGATTCGTTCGAGAAATTCCTGCCTGAGTATAAGGACCTCGATGAGCTGAAGGCTCACTATCAGAGGGGCGGACTCGGCGATGTGAAGGTCAAGAAATTCCTCATCGCGGTGCTGAATGACTTCCTGGCACCGATCAGAGAGAGAAGAGCATACTTTGAGGCTCACCCTGAAGAGGTCATAGCGGCTCTGACAGAGGGTACGGAAGAGGCGCGCAGGACGGCTGCGGAGACTCTCGCCGATGTCAAGAAGGCGATGCAGATCGACTACTTCAATCAGTGGGCAGAAGAATACGGTGAAAAATAGAGCAGGATGAAGCCGGACAGAACAAGCGATTCAGCGGTGGTAGAAAACCTCCGGATGAAGAAGCATTTCAAATACAGGCTGATAATCGAGGGCGTCGTAATAGGTTTTATTACCGGCGCCCTTATTGCGGTGTTCAGACTCATGCTTGCCGGGGCGGACAGCCTCAGGGGACGGATGGTGGAGCTCGCGCATAGCGGCGCCGCGGGAGCGGCGATCGCAGCTCTTGTGCTTCTTGCGGTCGCGCTCGTTGTGTCGTGGCTTCTGGGGCGCGAGCCGGATATAGCGGGATCGGGCATCCCGCAGGTAGAGGCTGAGCTAAGAGGCATGAAGGACATGTGCTGGTGGCGGGTCATCGCAGCCAAGGTCGCGGGATGCGCCCTGGCGATAGGCGGAGGGCTCGCGCTCGGCCGGGAGGGGCCGAGCATTCAGCTCGGCTCGATGGTCGGCAAGGGTGTCGCGAGGGCCGGGCATCGCCTGCTCACCGAGGAGCGCCTCCTTATTACCTGCGGAGCGGGAGCAGGCCTCTCGGCCGCATTCGGAGCGCCGCTCGCCGGAGCCATATTCAGCCTCGAAGAACTGCACAGGAATTTCTCCGCAGAGGTTCTGCTTACCACGATGGCGGCGAGCGCTGCAGGCGATTTCGTTGCCGCGAATATACTGGGACTCGATCCGGTATTCGGACTTACCATAGAGCACAGTCTGCCTCTTAAGTATTACTGGGCGGTCGTAGCGCTGGGGCTTCTGCTGGGAGCTTTCGGTGTTCTGTATAACAGGACTATAGCCTTCATGCAGGATCTCTTTGAAAAGACCGGAAAGAGGATATCTGAATTCGCGTGCAGGCTCATCGGCAAACAGGAATCCGTCATAAGCGACGGGCTTCACCCTACGGTAATAGGCGAGCGCCTCGCACGTACCGGCCGCATGCTGGCGGCCTTCGCGATCGCTTACATCCTCATCTTCGCATACCCTGACGCTCTCGGCAGCAGCAGCGGTCTGGTCGGAGCGGTGAGCCGCGGCGAATACGCCCTCGGCGGACTCGCTCTTCTTTTGCTTATAAAATTCATATTCTCTACGGCGAGCTTCGGCTCGGGCTCACCGGGCGGCATCTTTCTGCCGCTGCTCGTGCTCGGCGCTGTGACCGGCGGAATCTTTTCACGCCTTCTGGGGCTCGCCGGAATAGAGCAGACATACATAACTGAATTCGTGGTCATAGCGATGGCCGGCTACTTCGCGGCCATAGTCCGCGCTCCGGTCACAGGCGTGGTGCTCATCACCGAGATGACCGGCGACTTCGCGACGCTCCTGCCGCTGGTGCTGGCGTCTCTCATCGCTTATCTGACCGCCGAATCCATGGGCGCAAAACCAATATATACCCAGCTCCTCGAGAGAAGCATGGGAAGATCCGCCGCGGCTAAGGCGCCTTCGCATATGAGATCATCTTTCCGCGACAGAAAAGCCGTTGTGGACGCAGAGGTGGATCTCGGCTCTCACATGGACGGCCGCCATGTATCCGAATTCGGCCTGCCTCTCGGCACGCTGATCGTATCGGTCATAAGGGATGGCGTTGAGATAATACCGGACGGCCATACTATACTCCGTGCGGGGGACGAGCTCGAGATAATAACCAGAGAGGCTGACATAGCTGACGTCGAGAACATAGTCGATCAGGCCTGCCGCCGGATGGGGTAGAAAGCGGGTGGACAATCTTCACATATTCGACTAATTATGGTCGTGAAGTAGTGCTACAATTTTATATGTGCTTAAAGGGAGCTGTGATCGATACACAAAATAAGGCTTTATGATCAGAAAAGTAGCAGGTCTGTATTTCAGTCCCGCCGGGGGCGCTGCCGAGATGACAGAGCGCCTGGCGGAGCAAATAGGAGCGATACTTAGAGACTGCTGTCCTGACGGCGTTAAGGTTGAGTGTCATGATCTCACAAAAGAAACGCAGGGCATCGGGATAGATGAAGAGACAGTCGCAGTCATAGGTATGCCTGTTTACGTGGGAAAGATCCCGCTTCCGGGAGCCGCTGCGCTCAGAAGTGTCGAAGGCAAGGGAGCTCTTGCTCTTACGGCCGTGACTTACGGCGGCAGGTCATACGGCAACGCTCTGTATGAGCTCAGCCGCATCACAGAAGACTGCGGGTTCAAGCCGGTCGGAGCCGGGGCATTCATGCACAGCTTCATGGCTCTTCGCGGCAGCTCAAGACCGTCCGAGCCTTTGCTGGATACCGAAGTCATGTCGGACTTCTGCAAAGCGGCATCGGCAAAGATAATGAGGCTCGGAGGCAGCGAGGTAGAGGCTCTTAAGATCAGACCTATGCCGGTAGAAGTAAAGGGCAGGATGCCCGTGCACAAGATAAGCCGGATCTCTCCGGCGGCAGCCGCAACAGCTCAGAAACTGATCGAGCTGATCAGCGTAAAAAGGCGCAGGTCTGAGTGGTTCCTGTAAAATTGTATACAAAATACGGCCTTTTCCGCCCGGAAAGGGTCTTTTTTATTGCCTTTCTGGACTGGGTGCTGAAATTCGGGCTTTTTGGACCTGCGGTTCACGACCCTGCAAAAACCGCGCAAATTCAAGGGAAAAAGGTTGACTGCAGACCGCCGCGGCCCTAAAATACATGTATACATTCTAAGGGTATACATCGGAGGATCCCGCAATGGATATTAAAAACGACAAAGAAAAAGCCGCAAGCATAAGGACCAGGCTCAACAACCGCACCAATCTGCTCGAGATGCAGAACTACCAGTATGAGGTGCAGGATATTCCTGATCCTAACCTGCTTCGCGAATTCTTCGCATATACAGAGATCCCTAAAGTGGGATTCAACTTCAGGACCAGCCCGTTCGGAATGCCTGATCAGGTATACATCACGGATTCGACATTCCGCGACGGACAGCAGTCGAGAGAGCCGTACACGACTAAGCAGATAGTCGACATTTTTAAGATGCTCTCGAAGCTCTCCGGGCCGAAGGGGATAATCAGGCAGACCGAGTTCTTTACATATTCCGAAAGAGACAAGGCGGCGATACATGCATGCCAGGAGCTCGGCCTTGAATTCCCTCAGATAACGACCTGGATCAGAGCGAAGAAAGAGGACTTCAAGATCGTAAAAGAGATGGGAGTAAAGGAGACAGGCATCCTCACAAGCTGCTCCGACTACCACATCTTCTATAAGCTCGGCATGACACGAAGCCAGGCGATGGACCATTATCTTTCGGTAGTGCATGACGCTTTTGAAGCGGGGATAGTTCCGCGCTGTCACCTCGAAGACATCACGAGAGCGGATTTCTACGGATTCGTGGTTCCTTTTGTAAGCGCCATTCAGGAGATGGCAAAGCAGGCGAAGATGCCTGCCAAGATAAGGGTGTGCGACACCATGGGATACGGAGTGCCTTATCCGGGCGTCGCTCTTCCGAGGTCCGTTTCGGGTATCATCTACGGTCTTCACGAGTACGCCGAGGTACCTAGTGAATGCCTGGAGTGGCACGGCCACAACGACTTCTACAAGGCTGTTTCGAATGCGGCAACAGCATGGCTCTACGGATGCGGAGCCGTCAACTGCACGCTCTTCGGGATCGGAGAGCGCACGGGCAACATACCTCTCGAGGCTATGGTGTTCGAGTATGCGCAGCTGAAGGGCACGCTCGACGGAATGGACACGACCGTCATCACTGACCTGGCAAGGTATTACGAACAGCAGGTCGGCTATCAGATCCCTGTGCAGACACCTTTCGCGGGCGCCAACTTCAACGTGACGCGCGCGGGCATACACGCGGACGGCCTCCTGAAGAACGAAGAGATCTACAATATCTTCGACACAGATAAATTCCTCAAGAGACCTCCTCTGGTCAACATCAGCCAGAGCTCGGGAGCCGCGGGCATCGCGCACTGGCTCAACACCAGCTACGGCCTCAAAGGCGAGAAGATGGTCGACAAGCACAGCGCGGTCGTGCTGTTTATCAAGGACTGGGTCGATGCGGAATACGAATCCGGCCGTGTGGCTGAGATCGGTGCCGATGAGATCCACAACAAGGTCAACGAATTCATGACGATGAGGGGATAGAGAACGGGGGAAGCAATGATCAGATATAAAAATGAAGCGGCGGTATGGCAGAACGGAGCTCCGGTCAAAGCACCGGAAGGCACTGACAAAGAAGCCGCCCGCAGGGGGACGATAGCTTATCAGATAATGGACGCGCACCGCGATGACACGGCGGACGGGCTCTTCCACATACACTTCGATGCCCTCGTATCCCACGATATAACATATGTAGGCATCATCCAGACGGCCAGAGCGAGCGGACTCAGGGAGTTCCCGGTGCCGTACGCGATGACAAACTGCCACAACAGCCTCTGTGCCGTGGGCGGAACGATAAATGAAGACGACCACGTATTCGGCCTTTCGGCCGCGAAGAAGTATGGCGGCATATACGTGCCTGCGAACCAGAGCGTCATCCACTCGTACGCGAGGGAGGAGCTCGCCGCATGCGGCAGCATGATCCTCGGATCGGACAGCCACACGCGTTACGGAGCTCTCGGCACGATGGGAGTCGGCGAAGGCGGCCCCGAGCTGGTGAAGCAGCTCCTCAAAAACACATGGGACATCAACCCGCCTGAGGTGGTGCTTTGCTATCTGACGGGAAGCCCGCGCAAGGGGATAGGTCCGCACGATGTGGCGCTCTCGCTGGTGAAGGAGACCTTCGGCGGAGGACTGGTAAAGAACAAGGTCCTCGAATTCGCGGGTCCGGGACTCGCGTCGCTCCCGTACGATTTCAGAAGCGGCATCGACGTGAGGACCACAGAGACGACTTGCCTGTCATCCATATGGGCGACAGACGAAGAGATAGAAAAATACTACGCGATCCACAAGAGGCCTGAGTGCTACAGAAAGCTGGAGCCGGCCGAGGGCGCGTATTACGACGCGGTGATCACCATCGAGCTCGACAAGGTCGAGTCCATGATCGCGCTGCCGTTCCACCCGTCCAACGCGTACACCATACACGAGTTCCTCGATAACGCAGAGGAGATACTGGCCGGCGTGGAGGCAGAAGCTGCCGTGAAATTCCCGGCGGCGCATCTTGACCTCAGATCGAAGGTGAGAGGTAAAGGCGTGCTGGCAGACCAGGGCGTGATCGCGGGATGCTCAGGCGGAATATTCGACAACATAGTCGAGGCGGCTGACATCCTCAAGGGACAGAGCACGGGTAGCGGATACTTCTCGCTGTCTGTCTATCCGACAAGCGTTCCTACAAACCTGGCTCTTGCAAGAGCGGGCAAGCTTGAGTCGCTGCTCGAGGCGGGCGCACTGATCAAGCCGTCCTTCTGCGGACCGTGCTTCGGAGCCGGAGATGTGCCTGCCAACAACGGGCTCTCGCTCCGCCATACGACACGTAACTTCCCTAACCGTGAGGGCTCGAAGCCGGGAGAAGGCCAGATAAGCGGAGTAGCTCTGATGGACGCAAGATCCATAGCTGCGACTGCGGCAAACGGCGGATACATCACCGCGGCTACGGATATCGATTACGATACCGAACACGTAGAATATACATTCGACAATACTTCGTATAAGAACCGCTGCTACTACGGATTCGGCAAGGCCGATACCGGTGCGGACCTTATACTCGGACCGAATATCACGGACTGGCCTAAGATCTATCCGCTGGCAGACAACATGCTGCTCGAGCTGGACGCTGTCATCCGCGATCCGGTAACGACCACCGACGAGCTCATCCCTTCCGGAGAGACTTCATCGTACAGGAGCAATCCTTTGAGGCTTGCCGAATTCGCACTCTCGCGCCGCGTGCCTGAATACGTGCCGAGGTCAAAGGCTGTCAAGGCCGATGAAGAGGCGCGCAGAAACGGAGAGTCTCCGGCAAAAATAGCGAAGGCTCTTGAGATCCTCATCGATGCGGGAGCGGCAGACGGAGCGGCGGACGAACTCATGAAGAACACAAAGTTCGGATCCTGCGTATTCTCGATGAAACCGGGAGACGGCTCGGCCCGCGAGCAGGCGGCCTCGTGCCAGAAGGTCCTCGGCGGTGCGGCCAACATATGCTATGAGTACGCGACCAAGCGCTACCGCAGCAACTGCATCAACTGGGGGCTCGTGCCGTTCACCCTCGCGAAGGATACGGAGTTCCCTTATGAAGAGGGAGACATGGTGTTCGTTCCGGGCATACGCGGACTGATCGAAAGCGGCTGCGAAGACATCCCTGCGAAGGTTATCTGCGCGGGAGCGGACGGTCCTGCGGTGAAGGATATAACTCTGCATGTCGCGGGGCTGACGGACGACGAAAAAGACATCCTCCTGAAGGGATACCTGATGAATTACTACGCGGCGCAGAGCGCTGAAAGGTAAACGCGATGATCGTCATGGGCGAGGATCAGGAAGAGATCAGGAAAATACCGGAGAACAGAAAGCAGATCGATTTCAAAGGCGGATAAGGAGACCTTTATTATGGACAAAGAGATCAGGGGACAGATAGAGGCGGCAGCAGAGCAGTTCAGGGCTATGCTTACCGAGCAGTACGAGAGAAATGCGCGCATGGCTGCACGCAGAAAGGCCGCGAAGGATGCGGACGACAGTGAGGCGGTTTCCGGCGGAGCCGGGAAGACTGTGATCGGTCTCGCCGCCGGGGAC
>JAFUGO010000027.1 GCA_017469325.1 Mogibacterium sp.
CATGACGGTGATTGCCGACGGTGCGTCCACCAGATTGACGAATTTATCGTACTCCTCGTGAGCGCGTCCTCTTACGACACCGCCTCCGCAGATCAGCATAGGCTTTTCGGACTCATATATCATCTCGACCAGCTTGTCGATATCCTCCTCATCGATCTCCGGTTTGTGGGAATCCATGATGTCTCTCTCAAACAAAGCCTTCAGGGCTCCCGCGTCCTTCTGATCTTTTCGGGCTATGAATTCGTATTCCGCTGTCTCTGCTGTTACATTCTTGAGGATGTCTATGAAGACCGGACCCGGCCTTCCGCTCCTTGCTATGGCAAAAGCCCTGCGGACCGTATCCGCAAGCTTGTTTACGTCGGTTATCTGGAACGTGCACTTGGTTATAGGCAGCATTACTCCCGTGCTGTCTACCTCCTGGAACGAGTCCTTGCCGATAAGGTTGCCCGCTACATTGCAGCTTATGAACACGACCGGAGACGAATCCATGTAAGCTGTCGCCACGCCCGTTGTAAGGTTTGTAGCACCCGGACCCGAGGTCGAGAATGCCACTCCGACCTTGCCGGTGCTGCGCGCGTATCCGTCTGCGGCATGCGAAGCACCCTGCTCGTGCGCGGTCAGATAATGATGCACTCTGTCCTTGTACTTGACCAAAGCGTCATAGACATTGAGTATGGTGCCGCCGGGATAGCCGAAGACTGTATCGACGTCCTGCTCCAGCAGGCACTCCATAAGTATTTCTGCGCCTGTAAGTTTCAATTCAGATCTAACTCCTCTCACATATATCTTTTTATTTTTCCATCGCTATCGTGCCCGTACGCTGCATCTCGATTATGCCGAATCCCCTCATCATCTGTATGAAGTCCTCGATGCTGTCCGGATCCGCGTGATACTCGAGCAGCAGATACTTTGGCGCCACCTTGACGATATGTGCGCCCATCACCTGACAGAGCTCTATCAGGGACGTGCGGTTATTGACGTTGTAAGCGACCTTTATAAGGATCATCTCGAGGCAGACGCTTCTTGCCTCGCTGAGACGCCTCACCTTTATTACATCCACATTCTTGTTCAGCTGCTTTTCTATCTGATCGATAGTGCGCTGATCGCCCGTTGAGGTGATGGTCATCCTGGATATCTCATGATTCTCGGTCTCGCCCACCGCCAGAGTGTCGATGTTGAATCCGCGTCTCGCAAAGAGCCCTGAAACTGCCGAGAGGACGCCGTCTTTGTTTTCAACAAGTACTGAAAATATACCTGTCATGTCTGCCGCCTCCCGTTACTTGACTCTGTCTTCGCTGTCGACATCGCACACCAGCAGGCACGCGTCATCGCAGGCAAGGAACTCATCCAGCATCTGATCCAGATCATCGGTCGATGAGCATCTCAGATAGCGAAGCTCGTATGCCTCGGCGATCTTGTCGTAGCGCGGCCAGTCATGCAGCCTTACACCGCTGTAATGCGCGTCGTAGTTGTTGAACTGATACTCACGCACCAGGCCCAGATAGTCGTTTCTGACCACGACGATCTTCAGTTTGACCTCGTTGACGCGCATCGTGGCAAGCTCGCTCATCGACATCTGGAACGAACCGTCGCCGCATACCGCAACTACCTGCTTGTCAGGGGCACACATCTTTACTCCGATGGCTGCCGGAATGGAATATCCCATTGTTCCCATGCCGCCGGTCGTCATAAAGCGCCCGCCCTTCATTACGTAATTGTCTGCGCTCCACAGCTGGTTCTGTCCCACGTCCGCGATATACACGGCGTCGCCTTCCATCTTCTCAGAAAGCATCTGCACAAGAATGTTCGGATTTACGAGCTTATCGCTGAACACTCTGGTATCTACGGTAGAGCGCTTTATTTCTTCAAGTTCATCTATCCACTTCTGATCTTTTCTGTCTATGCTCTCATCGAGCATCAGAGTGAATATCTCTTTGAGATCACCTACGAGAGGGATCGTCGGTCCCATGTTTTTGCCTATCTCGGCAGTATCTATATCTATATGCACGACGGCGCGCCTCAGAAGGTTCTCAGGCTGAGGGATCGCCCTGTCAGCTATCCTTGCGCCGACCACTATGAGAAGGTCGGACTTGCTGACCGCCTTGTTCGCGTACGGCTTTCCGTTGTTGCCGAGCATACCGAAGTTGAGCGGGTGCTTCTTAGGCATGACTCCCATGCCCATCATCGTGTGGACCAGCGGGACGTTGAACTCCTCGCAGAAGTCGCGTATCACCTCTTCACCGTTTCCGAGGATGACTCCGCCTCCCGCGCATATGAGCGGACGCTCCGCCTGATTGATCAGAGACACCACCTTGCTGAGCTGGTTCATGTTGATCTTTATCTCAGGCTTATAGCCCCTCATGACCACGCTTTCAGGATAATCGAAAGGCTTGCGGAGCTTAGCTTCCTGTATGTCCATCGGGATATCGATGAGCACAGGACCCTTGCGCCCGGTCGAAGCAATATAGAAGGCTTCCTTGAAGACGCGAGGGATGTCATCGGGATCTTTCACAAGATAGCTGTGC
This sequence comes from Mogibacterium sp., assembly GCA_017469325.1. Next base: position 2,526 of record JAFUGO010000027.1, read on the forward strand.
TTCACGAACGACCTTGTTGCGCCGCGCATATCCGCTTCCTGAAAGACATCGCGACCGAGCCGCTTGCTCGACACCTGGCCGGATATAGCAACAAGAGGGATGCTGTCCGCATATGCGGTCGCGAGAGCCGTGATCAGATTGGTAGCTCCCGGGCCGGATGTAACGACACATACGGCTGTTTTGCGCGACATTCTCGCATAGCCGCTGGCCGCGTGGCCGGCGTTCTGCTCCTGACGCACAAGTACGTGATCAATATCCGAGTTGTACAGTCCTTCATAGAACGGAGCGATCGCTACGCCGGGATAACCGAACACCCGGCTGATGCCTTCCGCCTCAAGACATTTCACCATTGCTTCTGCACCGGTCATGTCTTTCTCCTTCCTGTTTTTCTGCGTCTTTTATGCTTGCGCACGTATTCAAATTACTTTATCACGAATAGTGATGTATAACAATTGAAAACGTGCATTTTTTAGCGTTCCTTACAATTTGGGAAGCATTTTTTGTTGACACGGACAGCATATGGGTTTTATTGTTAATCCAGAATGTTATTCACTGTGACATAAGCAAAGGGGACTACAAATGACTAATATCGAAATGATCCGTGCATACGGGCACGAGCAGGTCGCTTACTTCAACAACGAGAAAGCCGGCCTCAAAGCGATCATCGCACTTCACAACACTAACCTCGGTCCTGCAGTAGGCGGCTGCCGCCTCTGGCCTTATGAGAGCGAAGAAGCAGCACTGTTTGACGTACTGCGCCTCTCCCGCGGAATGAGCCACAAGAACGCCGCAGCGGGTATGCCTCTCGGCGGCGCAAAGGGCGTTATCCTTGCTCATCCTTCTGATAAGACATAAGTCATGTTCGAAGCATTCGGCGAGGCAGTAAACACATTGATGGGCAAGTACTACACTGCAGAAGACGTAAACACAGATACGAAGGACGCAGAGTACATGCTTCGCACTACAGATTATGTTGTTGGACGCGAAGACGTATCAGGAGACCCGTCGCCTTTCACTGCTATCGGCGTAGTTGACGGTATCCGCGCTGTTGCTAATTTCATGAACGGATCCGACAGCCTCGAAGGGCTGACAGTTGCAGTTCAGGGACTCGGCAAAGTAGGAATGGACGTTGCCAAGCAGCTCCACGCAGCAGGCGCAAAGCTGATCGTATGCAACAACTCCAACCGTGAAGCTATGAAGTACGCTGTTGAAGAGCTCGGCGCAAAAGAAGTCGGCAGAGACGAGATCTATGGCGTAGAGTGTGACATCTTCTCGCCATGCGCTCTCGGTGCTGTCGTAAACAGCAAGACCATTCCGCAGTTCAAGTGCAAGGCTATCGCCGGTGCTGCAAACAACGTTATCTATGATGACGCAGCAGGCGAGGCTCTCAAGGCACGCGGCATTCTGTACGCTCCTGATTTCATCATCAATGGCGGCGGAGTTATCAACGCAGGCCAGGAAGCATTCACAACATATGACAAAGAGAACGTCCTGAAGCAGGTACACAACATCTACAACGTCGTATACAGAATGCTCGAGGAGTCCAAGGCAACAGGCAAGCCTGAAGGTGTCATCGCCACAGAGTTTGCTGAAAACCGCATCAACAACGGACTCGATGCATAAGGCTGCATAATAGGCTATAAAAACACATGTCTGCCCATTAAGGGCAGACATGCTTTTTTTGTCAACTCCATAATCTGTTCTGCTGAACTGCTTAGTTCTCTTCAGGTACTTCAGCACCAAGCTTTTCGGCGGCAAACAGCACGAACTCTCTGACTGCAGGCGCCGCGTCTTCGATCGAAGGCAGCGTTATGCCGAGCTCTATGCTGCTTGGCGGATCGACCGGCAGTATCACGGTGTCCGTGTGCCAGTAGCGGGTTATGCCCTCGTTCATTATGCCGATACCGAGACCTCCCTGCACCATGTTGATCGCCGTATAATTCTCGAGTGTCGTCAGGCGGATGTTCGGTACAATGCCGTTTTTGCGGAAAAGCTCTCTTCCGTCAGCATCGTCTCCTTCACTTGGCATGATAAGCTTTTCGCCTTTACAATTCTCGAGCGGGAATGACTGCCATCCGGCACACTGATGATTCTTCGGAAGCACTGCAACCATGCGGTCTTCGCCGAACGGGATCCAGACAAACGACGGATGATTTGTCAGCCTGGACACGAAAGCAAGATCGGCTTTGCCGGAGCTCACCATTTTATCGATATGATTTTTTGTACTCTCCTCTATCTGTATGTTGATTGAAGGATGCAGATCGCTGAATTCCTTTATGATAGAAGGCAGCGTATGCGAAGCAATGCTCGAATAAGTCGCGATCATGACATTGCCCTTATACATGCCGGAGAGCTCTGTCGCCGCCTTGTATATCTCGGATTCTTTCTCGATATACTCCATCGCGAGAGGATAGATGTATTCACCCTCTTTAGTTGCGACAACTCCGTTGCTCTTTCGGGTCAGAAGGGAGAAGCCGAAC
>JAFUGO010000028.1 GCA_017469325.1 Mogibacterium sp.
AGGTTTAGACCGCGGTCTAAAAATGTGGCCGCTGCAATTGATCTTTATATATGGAGGACTGATATGAAACTTGGATTTCTCGGCGCAGGCGCTATGGGAGGCGCGATCCTTACAGGTGCACTTAAGAACGGAGTTGTTGAGCCACAGAATGTTTATATAAGTGATTTTTCTGAGGCGATCAAAAATAAATATAAAGAGATGGGCTGCAATATCGTAAGCAGCAACGAAGAGCTCGGCAAAACTGCAGATGTAGTTGTGGTAGCTCTTAAACCGCAGTATGCCGCTCCTGCTCTCGCAGAACTCGGCAAGACTTTCGAAGGCAAAGCCATGATCTCCATCATGGCAGGTCTTACTACAGAGACCATCCGTGAGATGACAGGCACTTCGTTCAGACTTCTGAGAACAATGCCTAATACTCCTGCCCTGGTCAGCTGCGGAGCTTTCGCTCTTGATGCCGGTACAGATCTCAGTGACGACGAGAAAGCCTTTGCCGAGACAATGTTCAAGTCCATAGGTATCGTCGAGTGGATGCCTGAGGCTCTGATCGATACAGCATGCGGACTCTCCGGTGCAGGCCCTGCTTACATCTATCTCGTGATCGAAGCTCTCGCTGACGGCGGAGTCGCAAAGGGACTCCCTCGCCAGACAGCGATGAACCTCGCCGCTCAGACTGTTATGGGCGCTGCCAAGATGGTTCTGGAGACAGGCAATCATCCGGGAGCTCTCAAGGATCAGGTATGCTCCCCTGGCGGAAACACCATAATCGGAGTCAAGACTCTCGAGGATCACGGAGTAAGAGGCGCATTCATCGATACAGTAGTAAAAGCTACGGAAAGAGCTCAGGAGCTCGGCAAAAAGTAGTCCCCATATTTCTCAATACAACAAATGCCCCGCATCACTGCCGATGCGGGGCATTTTATATTATGCGTTTCTATTTGAGCCTTTTGAGGACTTCCTTGATGAACTCCCAGTTTCTGGCTGTCGACTCTATGTTGAGTCTCTCACCGGGAGTGTGGACATTCAGCATCTCAGGGCCGAATGTGACGATGTCGAAGTCAGGGTTCTTGCCCATCAGGATCCCGCCTTCAAGGCCGGCGTGCATTACTTCTACCTTCGGTTCATATCCGAACAGGTCCTTGTGGACTTCTATCATAAGAGGTCTCAGCTCTGACTCAGGCTTATAAGGCCAGGCCGGATAAGATGACTCGACTTCGAGTCTTCCGCCTACTATCTCGCCCCAGAGGCCGAGCCTCTGAAGCATCTCTTCGAGCTTGCTCGCAACTGAGCTTCTGGCCTGGTAAGTAACTCTGCAGGCAGCATCTTCTGTAGTGACGATACCGGTATTGAGCGAGCTTTCCACGGCTCCCTCGACATTCCTGTCCATAGCCTGCACGGCATCGAGAGCTCCGTAGAGATACCATATGGCATTCACCGTGCATTCCCAGTTGAATACGCTGTAATCATCCACCTCACCGGCTTCCGCAGTGATGGAAAGGCCCGGCTCGCTTTTTCCGTACTCATCCTTCAGGACAGCTACGAGATCATTCAGTCTCTCGATGAAGTTGTCGGCTCTGTCAGCGCTCATTACAACTTCTGCAGTGCAGTACTGGCAGATCACGTTGGCAGCGTTGCCTCCGTTAACGTACAGCAGCGAAAAGTCGATCTTCTTGCTCAGTGAATGGAGCAGACGGCCCATGTCCTTGATGGCATTGCCTCTCTGCTTCTGGATATCGTTGCCGGAGTGGCCTCCGAGATATCCTTTTGATGTGATCGTGACTTTAACGCCGTTTCTGTGTCTGCGTGATACCGGAATAACGACGGTGCATACTGCTCCGCCCGCGCATCCGACGGTAAGCACTCCGTCCTCTTCGCCGTCTATGTTGAAGAGCTTTTTGCCCCTCAGGAGCGAAGTGTCGAGAGCATGAGCTCCGCCCATTCCTATCTCCTCGTCTACGGTGAATACAGCCTCGATAGGAGGATGCGGGA
>JAFUGO010000029.1 GCA_017469325.1 Mogibacterium sp.
CGCGGAGAGCCTCAAAGAATATCGACGGGCGGTCCGCCCTGAGGTGCGCCTTTTTGAGTTCTTCCTCGACACGCTCTCTCGAGAGCGTCGAGATATCTATGCCGCGGCAAAGCTCTGTGGTCTCAGGAGCGATCACGAAATCGAAGCGCGCTGCAAACTGGGCTCCGCGCAGTACTCTCAGAGGGTCCTCAACAAAAGTCTCCGGATCGATATGTCTTATCACTCCTTCAGCGAGATCCTTCTGCCCGCCGAAGTGGTCGGTCACCTCGCCCGTGAGCACATCCTGCATAAGAGCGTTGATGGTAAAATCCCTGCGGCGCGCTGCCGCTTCTGTTCCGAGGAAGGGATCGACGCTTATCTCAAAGTCACGATGGCCCGTACCCGTCGCCTTCTCGCGGCGCGGCATCGCAATGTCTATATGCTCGCCCTTCAGCGAAAACACTCCGAAGCTCTTGCCGTACGCCAGGGGCTCGCCGGCTTCGCCGAGTATACGGTAAAGCTCATCGGGCGCGATCCCGTGGACTTCTATATCCACATCTTTGCTGTCCATGCCGAGCAGTTTGTCGCGCACAAAGCCTCCGACGTAAAAAGACCTTCCGCCGGCTTCCTTTACCTTATTCGCGATCAGTTCTGCGATGTTTCCCATAGATCGAATGGATCAAAAGGCCGCGGAAGTGCGGCCCTGTCTTTTACCTTTTATGCGAGCGGTATCGATGCTGTGATGATGAAGTCGTGCCCGTCAGTGGTGCGCGCGGAGATCTTCCCTCCGTGTGCCGCGACGATAGCCTGCGCTGTCGACAGCCCGATCCCGTGACCGCCGGTCTCGGAATTGCGCGAGCTGTCTGTGCGGTAGAAGCGGTCGAAAACATGCGCGAGCGCCTCATCTGTCAGCTCGTTCTCCGTACGGTTGCCGACTTCAAATACGGCGTTCCTGCCGTCCTTTCTGAGCCTTACATCGATAACAGGCGGCGCCGGCATACCATCCCCGGTTCCGTTCAGCTCCGGTGATTCCGGATCCGGAGAGTACTTTACGGCATTCTCCATTATTATGGAAACGAGCTTTTCAAGCTCTTTGACGCTTCCCTTCACGAAGACCGTCTTGTCTATTTCCGAAGAGAACTCCTTGCCCTTTTCGCGGGCGAGCGGTTCGAAGGACGAGACCGTCTCCGAGACCGTGTCGGAGAAAGGCACTTCGGTCATCACAAGAGTGCTGCCGGCTTCCTCCATTCGCGAGAGATATACGAGGTCGTTGGTGAGTCCCGTGAGACGGTCGACCTGGTCGTTTATGTCGCCCAGGCTGTCTCTGAGCTCATCCGCTGCTTTTTCGGAGATTACGACGGCTGATGCCGGGTCCGCTCCGCTTATGCTTCCGTCCACACCGCTGTCTATATCCATATTCAGAACATCGATGTTGGCCTTGATTATTGCGAGCGGTGTCTTGATCTCGTGGCCCGCATCGGTGATGAAGCGCTTCTGCTTATCATAGCTTTCAGCGACCGGCTTTACGATGCGGCCCGCAAAGTATGTTATGACCGCAAACATGACGGCCAGTCCGAGCAGCGACATGGCCACGCTGTACTTCAGGAAGTCCCTGAACGAATCGAGGACCCTGCCGCAGTCGAGGAAGGTGATGATCTTGCTGTCATCTTTATCGCTTACGACATAGCGGAAGTCGTCCACAAAGCCGTTATCCTTGCCTGACGCAAGAGCCTTCTTCGCGTAGTCCTCTGCCTCAGATGAGTCGACCGCCGAGATGCGCCCGACATCGCTCCCGCTTACGTTTCCGTTTTCATCTACCGAGACCGTGAAGAATCTTGACTCCTCGGCTTCGTCTCTGGACATCGATGGTCCGCCCGGTCCTCTTCTGCCGAAGTAGAATTCATCCATGTCATCATCAAAGTCATCGTCGCCGAACGGTGCCGCCATGAGATCGTCGTCGTCAAAATCATCATCGGGATCGCCGCTGTAAACTCTGACCGGATCCCTTCTCAGGAGCTGAGCGCTGTTCTGCTGCAGCACCTCAAGCCTGGCGTCGGCATCGCTGACGACCTTCTCATAGTTTATGATATTCATGCCCGCCACTATCACTGCCAGGAGCACCGTGAGTGAGACCATGGCGAGCACTATGAATCTTCTTTTTAATACTTTGATCATGTTTCGTAACTGTCTGTTTTCAGATGTGTTGTAGGATCTTATTTTGCTTCATCGATGACGACCGAGTAGCCCGCGTTGCGCGTGGCTTTTATCTTTACGCCGGAGCCGAGAGCCGTGAGCTTCTTGCGCAGGTATGAAACATAGACCCACACAACGTTGCTCTCTGTATCTGTATCGTATCCCCAGATATGATCCATGAATTTGTCCACGGAGATTATGGTGCCCGGCTTTGACAGCAGGAGCTCCATCATCTGGAACTCTTTGTTTGCCAGCTTTACCGAACCCGAAGGACCTGCCATCTCAAAGCTTGCCCTGTCGAGGGTGAGATCTCCGAAGCTGAGCTTTGTATCGACCTCATTACCTGACCTCGTGATGGCCCTGACCGCAGCCAGAAGCTCCTTTGAATCGAAAGGCTTGGTGAGGTAGTAGTTTGCGCCGCTGTCGAGTCCGAGGACCTTGTCGTCGATCTCCGACTTTGCGGTCAGCATCAATACCGGCAGATCAGAGCCGCCCGCGCGGATCTGCCTCAGCACGGTGATGCCGTCCACCTTAGGCATCATTATATCGAGCACTGCCACGTCATAATTGCCTGCCTCAAGATAGTCGAGCGCCTCCTGCCCGTCAAAGACAGCATCTATTGAATAGTTGTTGGCCTCAAATATTTTTACCAGCGCCTTCGACAGCGCTTTTTCGTCTTCTGCAAGCAGTATCCTCATGGTTCCTCCTTTAATCTCCAACAACTGAATTAAAGCGCATTTACCTTAAATGAACCTTAGTATTGTTGTACCACGATTATTATAGCAGCGCATCACCCGCCAGGTGTACGTCATTTTGAATTATGCTTTTTTAGTGAATGTACTTTGACAGTCTGTTCCCGACTTCTGACCTCACTTCTTCTGTTATTTCTCTCAAACGCATTTCCTTTAACCCCGCCTTTTTGCCGACTGCAATCAGGTCATCAAAACCGGGCTCCCTGCCTTCTCCGTTAACTGTCGTTGCGTGTTCTCCGCCAATCGAATTCGAATATGTCAGGTCATATGCCGGAGATAGCCTCCACGTCCCGTTATCACACAGAAAGCTGAAGTTATTTGAGTGGTCATCCCTATTGTGCGAAAACACGTTAAAACACATGAGTCTGTACATGCTCTCAACTTCGCTCATCTGCTTTGTGAGCTGCCAGGTAAGAGCCATGAGAGAATTATAGTCCAGCGCCGGAACTCTGTGCGAGACTTCAAGTAAAGCGGATGCAGATGCCATGTGTATCTTTCGCAGCTTATCTCCTGCTTTTACTCTGTCAAATCGCTTACTTCCAAAATAACCTGCACATTTTTTTGACGTGAACAGCCTTGTTTCCGGTATCTCTATTCCACAACTCCGGGCACATTCGTTATATTCATACTCCATCAGTCCAATGTCTTCCGGATCAGCTGATGACGGGAATTTGATGATCCACTCCTCGCCATCTAGGTTCATCATAACCTTTGGCCTCGCGCCGCCCGAGGAGCCGCCAAGTGCAAACAGCTCATCCAGATCCCCCGAATCCTCCGAAGAAAGGATTTTAGAACATTCAGCCGCAAGATAGTCAAGATCATCTGCGCCCGCGGATGATCTCATGTTGTATATCGGCTTGTACTCGAGAGCACCCAGGCCTGATTCTCCTACGATTGACAATCTTTGAAGCGGCGTGATCATCTC
>JAFUGO010000030.1 GCA_017469325.1 Mogibacterium sp.
AGAAGACAATGCGCTTTCAACGATGAATATGCAGATGGAAGCGTTCTATGATAAAGCCGTGGATGCTGATATACTCATATATAACAGCACGATCGAAGGCGGCCTTAAGAATATCGGTGAGCTGACGGCTCTTGCTGATGAATTCAATGATTTCGCTGCGGTGAAGAGCGGGAATGTGTGGTGCACGGATGCAAGCACGTTCCAGCGCACGACGGGCGCGGCCGACATGATAGTCGAGATGAATAAGATATTTGCCGGCGCCGCGGACGACAGCGGAATGGAGTATTTCCACAAACTCAACTAGTACGGATGGGATCCTCATAATTGCCCGAGGCGAGAGCCGTACTCCGTCGAGAGAATTTTGAGTCTCCATATCAGATAATAAATGAAGAGAAGAGTGTATCTTATGTATGTAATACTGGCGGCGCTGCTTCTGCTGCTGGCGCTTCTGAACATCCTCCTCGGCAGCTCTTCGATGTCGATGGGGGACGCGTTTAAGATACTCTTTTCGCATGACACGATATCCAAATACGGCAGGATCGTCTGGGATATACGCATGCCGAGGATACTGGCTGCTCTGCTTCTGGGCGGAGCTCTTTCGGTATCCGGCTTTCTGCTGCAGACCTTTTTCGCGAATCCGATCGCGGGTCCGTACATTTTGGGTATCTCGTCGGGCGCCAAGCTCGCTGTTGCGGGCGTCATGATAATCGGACTGAGCAGCGGGATGTTCATACATTCTGTCACCATGATAGCCGCGGCCTTTGTGGGAGCGGTCCTTGTAACGGGAGCCATACTGCTGATATCCGGCAAGGTCAGGAGCATGGCGGTCCTTATAGTCTGCGGTGTTATGGTGGGATACATATGCTCCGCCGTGACCGAGTTTCTTGTGACCTTCGCGGACGATTCGAACATAGTGAATCTGCATAACTGGTCGATGGGCAGCTTCTCGGCTGTCAGCTGGGAAAATATCAGAGTGATCACGGTCGTGGTGCTGATCGCCGTGATATCTTCCTTTATGCTCTCAAAACCTATGAGAGCATTCCAGATGGGCGAGCATTACGCGCAGAGCGTGGGCGTCAACATCAGGTCGTTCAGGATATGGCTCATCACGCTATCGAGCATACTGTCCGCGACAGTGACTGCCTTCGCGGGCCCTATATCCTTTGTCGGTATAGCAGTCCCGCACATAATAAGATCGGTGACGGGCACATCGAAGCCTATCGTGATGATCCCGCAATGCTTCCTGGGCGGAGCTGTGTTCTGCCTGTTCTGCGACCTGCTGGCGAGGAACGCGTTTGCTCCTACTGAGATGAGCATAAGCACGGTGACAGCGGTCTTCGGAGCGCCGGTAGTCATCGCGATGCTGATCGGAAGGAAGTCGAGGTGATGCCATGAGTGTAAACATGAGCGTAAGAAACGATGCGGTCATAAGGACCGAACATCTTGACTCCGGATATGAGCGCAAGATCATAGTGGCCGACGCGGAGATAGCGGTAAGGCGCGGCGAGATACTCGTGCTTATCGGGCCGAACGGAGCCGGCAAGTCGACCGTGCTCAAGACGATCGCGGGGCAGCTGGAGCCTCTCGGTGGAACCGTATATATAGACGAAAGCGAGAGAAGCTCTCTTGCGGCGGGCGAGATCGCGAAGAAGCAGGCCGTGATGCTGACGGAGAGAAGGCCGGCTGAGCGCATGACCTGCGAAGAAGTGGTGTCGCTCGGAAGGTACCCGTACACCGGAAGGCTGGGTATACTTTCGGAAGAAGATAAAAAGATCGTGCGCGGGGCGATGGACCTTGTGCATGTTAGCGGTCTTGCGGACCGCGGATACGACGCCATAAGCGACGGGCAGAGGCAGAGGGTCCTGCTCGCGAGGGCCATATGCCAGGAGCCGGAGATCATGATACTCGATGAGCCGACGTCATATCTCGACATACGCCACAAGCTCGAGTTCATAGATATACTCAAGTCGCTCGTCCGCGAGAAGAATATCGCGGTCATTGTGTCGATGCACGAGCTCGAGCTGGCATATATAACGGCTGATGAGGTGCTGTGCATAGATTCGCAGGGCGGCATCGGAATCTCGGGCAGGCCTGAGGAGGTCTTCAGCGATGAGAGGCTGAGCACTCTTTACGGGCTGGAGCCGGGCAGGCTGAGCGGGCTTTATTCGGAGTTTCTCGGAGGACTGAAAAAAGATGGCTAAAGTGATAATGGTGCAGGGAACGATGTCGAACGCAGGCAAGAGTCTGCTGGCGGCCGGACTCTGCCGCATCTTTAAACAGGACGGGTACAAGGTAGCGCCGTTCAAATCGCAGAACATGGCTCTCAATTCCTTCGCGACAAAAGAGGGACTTGAGATGAGCAGGGCGCAGGTGGTGCAGGCGGAGGCCGCGGGCACCGATCCTTTGGTGTGCATGAATCCGATCCTGCTGAAGCCGACTGACGATCAGGGCTCGCAGGTCATCATAAACGGAAAGTCGATAGGCAACATGAAGGCCCGCGACTATTTTAAGTATAAGACTGAGCTCATCCCGGTCATAAAGGAAGCTTTCAGGAAACTCGAGGATGAGTTCGACATAATCGTCATCGAGGGCGCGGGCTCTCCGGCGGAGATCAATCTGAAGGAGAACGACATAGTCAACATGGGGCTCGCCGCGATGGTGGATGCTCCGGTGCTCCTGGTCGGAGACATTGACAGGGGCGGAGTTTTCGCGCAGCTTCTGGGAACGCTGATGCTGCTCGAGGACGATGAGAAGGAAAGAGTCGGAGGACTGATAATCAATAAGTTCAGGGGCG
>JAFUGO010000031.1 GCA_017469325.1 Mogibacterium sp.
AGTCTGATCTCGAGCATGATCAGGAGGTTCTCACCTGCTCCGCCTGCTCTCTTGGAAGCCTTCTCAAACAGGTTGCGGAACTGAGTCTCGCTGAGGCCGTAAGTGAATCTTACCTTCTGCTTCTCGGTCAGCTGGATTCCATATTCGCTCTTTTTGCGGCGTCTTACTGCGCCATGTCTTTTGGACTTTTTATTTACACCCAGGTACTGTGGCTCGATACCAAGAGCTCTTGCCTTCTTCAGTACAGGTCCTCTATCTCTTGACATATATTATGATCCTCCTTCCCGATTAGACTCTTCTCTTCTTAGGCGGTCTGCAACCATTGTGAGGGATAGGTGTGATATCCTTGATCATGGTTACTCTGAGTCCTGCAGTCTCGAGTGCTCTTACTGCGGAATCTCTGCCCGATCCCGGTCCCTTAACGTAGACTTCTACAGTCTTGAGGCCGTGTTCCATAGCCGCCTTAGCCGCTACTGTAGCTGCTTCTGCTGCTGCAAACGGTGTGCTCTTACGGGAGCCTCTGAATCCGTTTGAACCTGCGGATGACCAGCTGAGAGCGTTTCCGTCCATGTCGGTCAGTGTTATCAGCGTGTTGTTGAAGGTGGACTGGATATGAGCCTGGCCTCTTTCAACGTTTTTACGTTCTCTCTTTTTCTTTCTTACTGTTTTCTTAACAGTTGCCATAACTTATACCTCCTTCCCCTTATCTCTTCTTTCCGGCGAGACGCTTTGGTCCCTTGCGGGTCCTTGCATTCGTCTTAGTCTTCTGACCCCTTACAGGGAGTCCTCTTCTGTGTCTGATACCTCTGTAAGATCCGATCTCCATGAGTCTCTTGATGTTAAGAGAAACCTCTCTTCTGAGGTCACCTTCTACCATGTACTCAGCGTCGATGACTCTTCTGATCTTACCGGCGTCTTCTTCTGTCAGATCTCTGACTCTGATGTCAGGATCGACTCCCGCTTTAGCGAGAATCTCTCTTGATGTTGCGAGACCGATTCCGTAGATATATGTCAGACCGTATTCGATCCTCTTATCTCTAGGCAGGTCTACTCCGGCAATTCTTGCCATGTTTTTCCTCCTTTCCCATCTTCCGTCGCCTTCCCGGGGGCGATACAGACGGGTGTTCCAAGATTTGTTAAGCGTTATCTCTGCGGACCCGGCCCCGCAGCGCTTAATGACAATGTCGTTATCGCGCGAAATCCAAGGGCATAATTATCCCTTGGCGCGAACACTTTATAATAGCATTTTTAAAATGTATTTTTGTGTACTTTTTTCTGTGCTTCCCTTCTGTCAGTCAGACAAGAGCGAATTTTTCGTCAGACGAGGCGCACCAGCAAATCGCGAACGCGCATACCCGGAAGTATGTAAGTGAACGATTTGTGCAGTGCAACAAAGTATGGCGGAAAATTAGCCTTGTCTCTGTTTATGCTTAGGGTTTTCACAAATTACCATTACGCGGCCGTGTCTCTTGATAACTTTGCACTTGTCGCACATAGGCTTTACAGAAGCTCTAACTTTCATTTCTATTTACCTCCTGAATAAGGTTATTATTTCTTCTTTTATCGAAGGAGCTCAGCCTCCGTTACTTTTCTCTCCAGGTGATCCTTCCGCGGGTCAGATCGTAAGGTGAAAGCTCCACCTTTACTCTGTCTCCCGGCAGAATACGGATGTAATTCATTCTGATCTTACCGGAGATATGAGCAAGTATTTCGAAATCATTATCAAGCCTAACCTTGAACATTGCATTAGGCTGTGCATCGACTACGGTGCCCATAGCCTCTATAGTATTGTTCTTAGCCATTTGTTCCTCCTATTGCAGAGTTAAGATCTCGGGTTCTCCGTCCGTGACGAGGATGGTGTTTTCATAATGAGCGGATTTCTTTCCGTCCACCATGACTACTGTCCAGTCATTTCCAAGCACCCTTACTTCATAGCTTCCGAGTGCGATCATCGGCTCGATCGCGAGCGTCATATTGCGCTCTATCTTTGCGCCCTTGCCTGCTTTGCCGTAGTTAGGGATGTACGGATCTTCGTGGAGCTTTGTGCCTGTGCCGTGTCCGGTGTAGTCTCTGATGACTCCCATGCCGAAGCTTTCGGCATATTTCTGGACCGCGTGGCCGATGTCTCCGATCCTGTACCCTTCCATGGCATACTTGATGCCTTCGAAAAAGCTCTGTCTTGTGACATCAATGAGTTTCTGATCTTCTTCGCTTATCTTACCCACCGCGTATGTGCGGGCAGCATCGCTGTTGTAGCCCTTGTAGGTGGCTCCTACGTCAACGCTTACGATATCGCCTTCTCTGAGTATCCTCGACTTATTTGGTATGCCGTGGATGACCTCTTCGTTGACAGACACGCAGGCTGCGGCGGGGAACCCGCCATAGCCCTTGAATGTCGGTGTCATACCGTGGCCTGTGATCCTTTTCTCAACGAAGTCATTGACGTCCATTGTGGAAAGACCCGGTTTTACGAATTCCTCAAGGTCGTGCAGGAGTTCTGCCGTGACCTTGCAGGGTTCTCTCATAAGTTCGATCTCACGCTTAGACTTGATTATTATCATGTCTTACTTACTCTCCGATTTCTGCAACGATTGCCTGGAATACTGTCTCAGGAGACTGTCCGGCATCAAAATTCCTGAGTGCGCCGGACTTGCTGCAGTAATCGATCAGCGGAGCAGTGGATTCTTCGTATACTTCGATCCTCTTCTCTGCTGTCTCTCTGGTGTCGTCCTTGCGCTGCTCGAGTTCACCGCCGCATCTGTCGCATACTCCCTCTTTCTTAGGAGGCATGTTCTTGATGTGGAAGCTCGCTCCGCATGCCTTGCAGACTCTTCTGCCTGTGAGCCTTGACATGAGCTCTTCATAGCCGACTTCGAAGTTGATGACGGCATCGAGCTTCTGTCCGTGCTCTTCAAGGAACTTGTCGAATGCTTCCGCCTGCGCGATGGTTCTCGGGAATCCGTCAAGCAGATAGCCGTTTGCGCAGTCGTCCTGCATCAGTCTGTCAGCCACGAGGTCGACGACCAGTTCGTCAGGTACCAGTCTGCCGGAGTTTGTGTACTCCTGCGCTTTCTTTCCGAGCTCGGTCCCTTCCTTGATATTCTTGCGGAAGATGTCTCCGGTGGAAATCTGCGGAATACCGTACTTATCAACCAGTCTTACTGCCTGAGTGCCTTTGCCCGCACCCGGAGGCCCTAACAATACAGCTCTCATAGTCTCCTCCTTTACAGGTACCTTACTTATTTAAGAAATCCCTGATAATTCCTCATCAGCATCTGATTCTCGAGCTGCTGCACTATATCGAGCGCAACGCCTACCATGATCAGTAATGATGTTCCGCCGAAGCTGAAGTTGAACGGTGTGAACACACTTACGATGGTCGGGATCGTCGCTACTGCCGCAAGGAAGAGTCCTCCGGCGAAGCACAGCCTGCTCATTATCTTTGACAGATATTCAACAGTGGCGGTTCCCGGTCTGATTCCCGGAATGAAGCCTCCGTTCTGCCTCATATTATCTGCAACATCTGCAGGGTTGAACATTATAGCTGTGTAGAAATATGTAAAGAACATTGTGAGCACGATGTTCGCAGCGGCATAGATCCACACACCCGGATTTCCCGATGGCGACAGATACTTTGTGACGAAGTCAGCAAATGCTGAGTTCGGTGCGAAGTATGTGATCGTGAGCGGGAACTGCAGCAGCGATATAGAGAAGATGATAGGGATAACGCCGGCCTGGTTCACCTTCATAGGAATGTGAGTCGACTGGCCTCCGTACATCTTGCGTCCTACGACGCGCTTCGCGTACTGCACCGGGATCTTTCTTACGCCCTGCTGCATTTCGATTATCACCATCGTGACGAGCACAGCTACGATCAGGAGAGCGATCACGGCTACTACCGATACCGCTCCGTCCTTGATCTGTGTGATGACTCCCCTGGCAGCGGACGGCAGTCTGGCTACGATGCCTCCGAAGATCAGCATCGAGATTCCGTTTCCGATGCCGTACTCGTTGATCTGCTCGCCGAGCCACATCAGGAATGCCGTGCCTGCTGTCAGTACGATTATTATGGTGATAATGTTGAACGCGTTCTGGTCAACGATCGCTCTTCTGAACAGACCGATCGTAAGTCCGGTCGCCTGTATCAGTCCGAGTACTACCGCCATGTACCTTGTGATGGTCGCCATTTTTTTGCGGCCTTCCGAACCCTCTTTCGCGAGTCTCTCAAAGTACGGGAACGCGATCGTCAGCAGCTGAACGATGATCGATGCGGTTATGTATGGGGTGATGCTCAGTGCAAAAATCGTGAAGTTGCTGAACGCACCACCCGAGAAGAGGTCGAAGAGATCGAGGAGTCCCGTCTCTCCGGTAAACATCTGCGCAAGATAATCTCTATCGATACCCGGGACCGGGATGTTGGACCCGATCCTGAATACCAGAAGCATCAGAAGAGTGAAGATGATCTTTTGTCTGATCTCCGGAATTTTCCATGCTTTAGAGAATGTCTTTACGAATTCCATCAGATGACCTCTGCCTTTCCGCCTGCTTTCTCTATTTTTTCAACAGCGCTCTTGCTGAATTTCTCAGCCTTAACAGTGAGCTTCTTCTCGAGCTCGCCGTTGCCGAGGACCTTCAGTCCGTCGAGCTTCTTTCCGACGAGACCTGTTGCGAGCAGTACGCTCAGATCCACTTCGGTTCCGTCTTCGAATCTGTTGAGATCCTTAACGTTGACTTCGGCATATTCCTTAGCCCATTTGTTGTTGAAGCCTCTCTTAGGGAGTCTTCTGTAGAGTGGCATCTGGCCACCCTCGAAGCCGAGTCTTACTCCGCCGCCGCTTCTGGAGTTCTGACCGTTCATACCTCTGCCGGCAGTTGTTCCCTGACCGGTACCCTGGCCGCGGCCGATTCTCTTAGGAGCCTTTGTGGAGCCCTCAGGCTTTTTAAGTTCATGAATTCTCATGGCCTTTGCCCTCCTTACAGTTCTTCTACTTTGAGCAGATGCGATACCTTGTTGATAGCGCCTCTTGTTGCAGGGGAATCCTCGAGCTCTACCGAGTGGTTGAGCTTGCGGAGTCCGAGCGCCTCAACGGTCTTCTTCTGCTTAGGCTGACAAGCGATAGGGCTCTTGACCAATGTGATTCTCAGTTTTGCCATTTCCCTTGCCTCCTATCCTAAAATTTCTTCCGGTGTCTTACCACGGCGCTTAGCAACTTCCTCAACGGTTGTAAGGTTCTTGAGACCTTCCATTGTTGCTCTTGCCATGTTGCCGGTATTGCTTGTTCCGAGCGACTTAGCTCTTACGTCCTTGATGCCTGCTGCCTCGAGTACTGTACGCACGGATGAACCTGCGATAACGCCTGTACCCTTTGCGGACGGCATGATGAGGACCTTGCCCGCTCC
>JAFUGO010000032.1 GCA_017469325.1 Mogibacterium sp.
GCCATGCCATCGATATGGCCGGCCGTGTCAAAGAGATCATCAGAGAGAAGGGGTGGAAGGTGTATATGGACTCACCGACGAACCAGCAGCTGATACTCATGACCGAAGAGGAGATGGCTGAGCTCGGAAAAACAGTCGTGTTTGACCGCTGGGGCATATATGACGAGACCCATACGATCGTAAGGCTCGCGACAAGCTGGTCAACAACAGAAGAGGACATCGAAGTGCTTGCAAAAGCATGAATCCCTATAAACAAATACAGATGAAAACGGTATGCCGTTCAACACAGGTAGAGCGTGGTGGCATACCGTTTTTTTTATTGTTCTTTCAGGACCGAACTCCGAATGAAGTCTAAGACCGGGTTCCGAATGAAGTCCAGGGCCGGGCATTTATGAAGTCCCGGTTCCGTTCAGTCCGGATCGCTGCAGCTTATTCGATGCCTTTTACCGCGTAATCCTTGGCCTCTACTGCTTCCTTGAGAACAGCATCAGCAACGTCTGCCGACATCGAAACTACCGCAGTGCCTGCCTCGTGGCTGACTTCCGCGCCTTCTACACCTTCAAGAGCTTCGAGAGCCTTCTTTACTGTAGCCTCGCAGTGAGGGCACATCATTCCTTCGATCTTCATTGTCTTTTGCATCAGATTTTCCTCGCTTTCATTGTTGCTTATTGTTTCAGACGGGCCGGCTTCAGTTGCGGCTGTCTGTGATGAACTATCGGTTTTGACTGCGCCGGAACGCTTCCTGTCTCCGGCATCGAAGAGGTTGAGCCTGAGGGCATTGGTGACTACGCAGAAGCTGGACAGGCTCATTGCGGCTGCTCCCAGCATAGGATTCAGTGCCCAGTCAAACAGGTGTATGTAAGCGCCGGCCGCGACCGGTATGCATATCACATTGTAGAAGAACGCCCAGAAGAGATTCTCATGGATGTTCTTCAGAGTCTTGCGGCCAAGCTTCACAGCCTTCACGGCATCGGACAGATTGCTGTTTACCAGCACCACATCGGCAGCATCCAGCGCGACATCAGTGCCCGCTCCGATGGCGATGCCTACATTTGCTCTCGTGAGGGCAGGGGCGTCGTTTATGCCGTCTCCGACCATTGCCGTGCGGCCCTGCTCCATGAGACTGCGGACGACTTCTTCCTTGCCGTCCGGCAGGACTTCTGCTATTACCTCATCGACACCGACCTGCGCCGCGATTGCATCGGCGGTCTTCTTTCTGTCTCCGGTCAGCATGACGGTCTTTATGCCCATCTCCCTGAACTGCCTGATGGCATCAACGCTGTCTTCCCTGACAGAGTCGGCAAGCGCGATGAGACCGAGCAGTTTGCCGCCTTTTTCAAAGAGCACGCTTGTCTTTCCCGCCTGTCCGAATTCGGCGGTCTCTTTCATGAGACGGTCTATGTCCGCTTCAGGCACACCATTAGCAGCCATGAACTTTGCGTTGCCGCCGGCTATGCTGACTGCTTTCGAACCATCCCATGTGTATGCCTTGACTCCGCCGCCCGGGACCTCTGTGTAATCACTGATCCTGAGCGTGGTGCCTCCCGCGTACTCTGACACGGCCTTGGCGAGAGGGTGCACCGACCTTGATTCGACAGCTGCTGCGACTGTTATGAGGTCATCCTTAGGGACTCCCTTGCATGTGAATACGTCGGTGACCTTAGGGTCTCCGCCGGTGATCGTGCCGGTTTTATCAAGAGCGACTATCTCGATTCGGCCGGTCTCCTCGAGAGCCGCCGCGGTCTTGAAGAGTATGCCGTTTCTTGCTCCGACACCGCTTCCGACCATTATGGCGACCGGTGTTGCAAGGCCAAGAGCGCAAGGGCAGCTTATGACGAGCACGGAGATCGCTCTCGCAAGGGCGAAGCCCGTATCCGCTCCCACCAGGAGCCAGATTACAAGAGTGACCACTGCGATGCCGATGACCACCGGAACGAATACTCCGGATACGCGGTCGGCTATCTTGGCGATAGGAGCCTTGGTTGCCGCAGCATCGCTCACCATGCGGATGATCTGCGCCAGGGTGGTATCTTCGCCGACTCTTGTTGCCTTGCAGCGTATGAAGCCGGACTGGTTAGTCGTGGCTGCGGACACGCTGTCTCCCGCCTGCTTATCAACAGGGATCGACTCGCCGGTAAGAGCGGCCTCGTTGACTGCCGAGTTGCCTTCCAGGATAACTCCGTCGACCGGGATGTTCTCTCCCGGCTGTACCAGAAACACATCATCGACGCGGACCTGTGAAACAGGTATCTCCTGCTCGATGCCGCCTCTCTCGACGACTGCAGTCTGCGGCGCCAGCTTCATGAGGCTCTTGAGAGCGTCCGTGGTCTTTCCCTTAGACCTGGCCTCGAGCATCTTGCCCACGGTTATGAGGGTAAGGATCATGGCCGCAGACTCAAAGTAGAAGTCGTGCATATATGTCATGACCGCCTCGCTGTCGCCTGCAAGCTGGGCGCCCGTCATCGCGAAGAGCACATAGGTGCTCCAGCAGAATGAAGCGGCGCTGCCCATCGCGACCAGCGTATCCATGTTAGGAGCGCCGTGGATGAGTCCTTTGAATCCGCTAATGAAGAATTTCTGGTTTATGACCATCACGATCGCCGCGAGGATCATCTGCACCAGGCCCATCGCTACGTGATTGCCTTCAAAGAAAGAAGGGAGTGGCCATCCCCACATCATGTGGCCCATCGAAAAGTACATGAGCACGATGAGGAAGCCGAGCGACCAGATGAGGCGCTTTTTCAGCACAGGAGTCTCTCTGTCTTCAAGGGCTGCTTCATCCGCGGCAAAGCTGCTGCCGGAGTCTTCCTTTGCTGTATCCGCTGCCTTGAGACGGGCACCGTAGCCCGCGTCCGTGACAGCGCGTATTATTTCTTCAGGGGAAGCGCTGCCTTCA
>JAFUGO010000033.1 GCA_017469325.1 Mogibacterium sp.
CACGTCCGTGACTTCCTCCTGCTCCTGCACGTAGCCGAGGACCTTGCCGTTGTACGCGTACTCGTAAACTGTGAACCTGTCGAATACGATGAGTATGCCCGCGGCGATGATCGCGATAGCAAGGAACGCGATCCCTATGGTGCGGCTGGAGTTCTGATATGTCGATCCGACGCGGTGCGCCTCGGTAACGATGCCTCTGCCCATTCCGGTCAGGACATTATCTCTTCCGTCCTGTAACCTGTCGTGCAGATTGATGACGGACGCGAGAGGAGTCTTTCTGTTTTCGAGGAACTTCTTCTCGTATTTCTCCTTCCTGAGCCTTCTTTCGATCTCCTTCTTCGACTCTTTCGGAGCTTCCTCCGGTTCTTCTTCAGTGGCTTCAGCCTCGGCAGCCGGAGTTTCTTCCGGCTTCTCCTCTTCAGCGGCTTCCGGCTCAGTTACTTCCTCTGCTGCATCCTCTTCATCGACCGGTTCTGTTTCTTCGACTGGTTCCGGTTGTTCTTCCTGTTCCGCAGGAACCTCTTCAGGTTCAACTTCTGCTGCAGGCTCCTCTATGATCTCGGCTGCCGGAGATTCCTTGAATTCGACTCCGATCTCCTCAGGGTCCACAAAAGTGATGTCCCCCGGAGTCAGGCCGTTCTGCTTCAGGTATCTCGCGTACGCCAAAGCGGCCTCCCTTATCTGCGTTTCATCGAGTTCGGGCGCCGGTATATCTGCGATCTCTGCATAAACCTCAGCGGGCTTATCCTTTTGTTTGTCCTGTTCAGTATTTATTGTTTTTTCTTCAGTGGTTTTATCTGCCATCTACACCTTTATCTTTTTCCGTGTACCATTTATACGCTTCTTCAGCGCGCTGCCTGCAGCAGCTGCACACCATCCCCTCATCGGTGTAACCTGTATCCCTGCATTTGTCGCATCTGTACTTTCTTGTCAGATGATCGACAGGGAACCCGTTCTCTGCGAGGAGCTGTTTCTTTCTTTCTTCTATCCCTATGCGCTCTGCCCTGAGCCTCTGCTTGGCGTCCTGATCAGCGCCGCCCGGCCTCATCGACAGGAGTTTCGCGTTGATGCTCTTTTCAGCCTCAAACAGCCTTCCCATCTCAGGCACCCTGCGGAGCACTTCTGCTCTTCTCGCCTCGAGCGCTTTGCTGTCGTATTTCCTTATATATTCGAAGTAGTCATTGAGTACCTTGCGGCTCACCTTGCTTCCGCTCTCAAATTCACCGGACTCCTGAGCTTCGCCCTGACGTCTGTTCTGAAGTCTCGTGTCGACTCCGCCCTTTTCGAGCCTGTGGTTCTCGATGACCTTGTTAACGTATCTGAGGTTAGGATCTCTGAGCCCTGCTGCTGCGGCGCATGCGTCGAGCACCTCTCCGATGGAGCAACCCAGCTCGTCGAACCACCTGTCCATGATCTCTCTGTCAGCGGGAGCCGGCAGGCGGGTGAACCCCAGTGCGTTGAACACCTGTCTGTACCAGGAGTTGCGCTTGCTGTGTTTGTCAAGCAGCCTCTTCGCGTCCTCGACGGTACGGCAGCCTTCCTCGGTCCACCTGAGCGCCACTTTGAAGATATAGTCGATGCTGTATTTCTCAAGATCGGCGCAGTAGTCGATCGCGAAGTCGAATATCTCAGGCTCGATGCCGTAGACCTTTATGGCGTCCTCTATCTTGGAGGTCTCCTGCCTTGAGATCGTGCGGCCCGTAGTCACCTGATACTTCTCAAAGAGGGCGCGCAGCCTCTTGTCAACGAGCTTGCTGCTCATCACCTCGTCGAATTCCATATCGTCTATGGAGAGGTAGAGCGGAACGTCCTCGCCGGAGTCTTCCTCTTCATCGGCAGTATCCGCTGCCACAGGCGCAGCCGGAGCATCGGCCTGCGGAGTATATGCCGCGTTTCCGTAGATCTGCTCGACCTGGCTCACAAACACCAGACTTTGCGTTACTTCTCCGTCCGGCCCGGTCTCTTTGCCCAGCTTCACGAGGCCTCTCGACTCCCAGTAGATCCAGGCTTCTTCGGTCTCCTCCTCGCTGAGCCCCAGTCTGTGCGCCATCTTGTGCGTGTCTATATCCTGGCCGTAGCTCGCATACATCAGACCGAAAAGATACACCTTAACATAGTCCCCCGGCGCGTCAGGCAGGAACTCGCTGATCACGAGGTTCTCTATCTCCGTGCTGCAGAGGAATATGTCTTTTTTATCTTCTAACGATAGTCTGATCTTTGCCATTGTTTATTCCATTGCCATGTTGCCGAACTTGACGTAGCGTGGTATCCATGTGAGATTCGCGATACCGGTAGGACCGTTTCTGTGCTTGGCGATATTCACCGCGCAGGTGAGTCCCGTGTTCTCGTCTATGTTGGCGCGCTCGTCTTCCGAGCTGTAGTAATCGTCTCTCTTGAGGAAGATGACCACGTCCGCGTCCTGCTCGATAGCACCCGAGTCTCTCAGGTCGGACAGCTTAGGCATGTGATCGCCTCCGCGCTGTTCCGGTCCTCTCGACAGCTGCGAGAGCAGTATGACCGCGCAGTCGAGCTCCTTGGCCATGATCTTGATCGATCTCGTGATGGCCGCGATCTCTTTTTCTCTCTGTTCGATACGGTAGCCGCCCATGCTCATCAGCTGCAGGTAGTCGATCACGACCAGATCCAGGTCGCCTTTCTCCTGCTTGAAGCGGCGGCATTTGTTCTTCATCTCGACAGGTGTGATGACCGATGTCTCGTCTATTACCATGTCCAGCCCGTAGAAGCTGTCCTGGGCAGCCGCGAGGTCTTCCCACTCGTCCATCGAGATATTTCCTTTATGTATATTCTCGAGAGGCACGCTCGATGTCATGGAAAGAAGTCTCTCTCCGAGCTGAGTGTTTGCCATCTCAAGGCTGAATACCATTACTTTTTTGCCGACCGAAGCCGCGTGCTCGGCAACATTGAGCGCGAAAGCGGTCTTGCCTACACCCGGTCTTGCGGCCAGTATGATAAGGTCCGTCTTCTGAAATCCACCGAGGATCTCGTCGACCTTCCTGAATCCTGTCGGGATGCCCTTGGTCTCGCCGCTCTTCTCGAGCTCCTGCAGATGCTAGATGTTCTGGAAGAGTACATCGTTTATATCCACGTAGCTGCTGCGCTGAGCCTTGTGCGCGATCTCGAGGATGCGCTGCTCGGCGTTGTCGAGTATGTCTTCAGGCGGGATCTCCTGCGAGTACGCGGAGTCCCTTATCGATTCAGCCTCAGTGATGAGCTGCCTCATCTTGGATTTGTCGGAGACTGTCTCGGCATAATAGCGGGCATTCGAAGGGACGATGGCTTCATCCATCAGTCTGCTGAGGTATGTGATACCTCCAACCATGTCGGCTGTCTTGCGCTGCTTCAGAGCCGAGTAGACAGTCGTGATATCTACTCCGGTACCGCGCTGGTCCATGTCGATCATGGTCCTGAAAATCTCCTGATGCTCCTTCAGATAGAAGTCCTCGGGTCTGAGCATTGCGCTCACGTCAGCCCTGGCGTCCTGATTCTTGAGCATCGAACCCAGCACCGCTTTCTCGGCCTCTATATCGACCGGCGGAAGCAGTACGTCTTTTCTTTCCTCATCCATTTTTATTTGCCGCCTTCGATCTTGATAACGACTTTAGCACTTACATCCTGGAACAGCTTGATCTCAATGGTCTCGACTCCGGTCTCTTTGATCGGCTTGGCGAGCACGATCTTTCTCTTGTCGATGTCCTCACCTGTCTGCTCTTTGATCGCCTCAGCAATGTCCATCGAAGTGATGGATCCGAAGAGCCTGCCGCCCTCGCCGACCTTTGTCTTGACGGTCACGACATTGCCCTCGAGTCTTGCCTTAAAAGCTTCAGCCTCTGCCTTGTCCTGTGCGAACTTCTCGGCAGCTTTGGCCTTTTCTCTTTCGATCGCCTTCTTGTTTGCAGGTGTAGCTTCAACAGCGAGTCCACCCGGGATGAGTTTGTTGCGCGCGTATCCGTCGCTTACCTTTACAACATCACCGGCCTTGCCTGATCCCTTAACATCTTTCTTCAGAATGACTTCCATTTTTATCTCCTTTATCTGCCCGGATCACCTGATCAGTTCGATCTCCTGTGTCCTGGCTATAGCTCTTTTGCGTTCTTCCTCTTCTCGTTCCAGCGCTTCCTTTACGAGCTTCTTGACCTTCGCGAGGACCTCTGCCAGCGGCTCGTCCGTCTGAACTGCCGCCGATGTGAAGTGTCCGCCGCCGCCCAGTTTCTCCATCAGGGTCTGGACGTTCAGATCTCCCAGAGACCTTGCGCTTATTACGGTCTGGCCTCTCTCGTTCCTTCCGAAAGCGAACGACGCCTTGGTTCCCTTTACTGTCATCAGCTCATCCGCGACCTGCGCGTTTATGACCTGCGTATTGTTCGTTGTGCCCTCTGTGATGGCGTACGCGATGTTGTCTTCCGCGAACTCCGCTGAAGCGATCGCATTCGCCTTCGCCACGAAGTCCTCCTGTCTTACCTGGAAGAACCTCTTGACCTCGGTCGTATCCGCGCCGCCTCTCTTGAGCCACGAAGCAGCTTCGAAAGTCCTAACGCCTGTGCGGCCAGAGAAGTTGTTCGAGTCGACCATGATGCCCGCGAGCATGAGCTCCGCCTCGAGCTTGTTGATGAATCTCTTCTGCGAGAAGTGCTGCATCAGCTCGGCCAGAAGTTCACTCGCCGACGATGCGTAGCTTTCTATATACGCGACTGCCGAGTTCTGATATGTGTCCGCCGCCAGCCTGTGGTGGTCGATGATGACCCTCGTCTTGCAGGCGTTCACGAGCTCCGGGCTCTCTATCAGTACCGGCCTGTTGGTGTCGACGATTATGAGGAGCGACCTATCGGTCACCATGCGGAGAGCTCTCTCCGGCTTGATTATGTGGTAATCCTCGGTGTCCGCCGCCAGGTTGTACACCACGTCGAGCGCCTCGTTGTGCTTGTCTATGACGATGTACGAGTCCTTGTCGAGATAGGTGCATATGGCGCTTGCGCCCACCGCCGAACCGAACGCGTCCATGTCAGGCCACCTGTGGCCCATGATGAAGACCTTGTCGGCATCGTTTATGAGAGCTTTGATCGCGTGAGCTATTACCCTCGGCTTGCTCCTGTTGTTTTTCTCGAGCGACTGCAGCGTTCCGCCGTAGTACTTGGTCCCGTCGTCAGTCTTTACGACCGCCTGATCGCCTCCGCGTCCGAGAGCCAGCTCCAGTGCGGCCTCCGCGAGTTCGGATGACTCGATCAGCGAGATATCCGACGCTCCCACTCCGATACTTATGGAAGCAGGGAAGTCGATCTGCGAATCGAGGCTCCTTACGTCGTCCAGCACGCTGAAGTTGTCTTCGATCATCTGATCAAGCTTTCCGCGGCTCGTATACATGACGTATCTCTCGTCGCCGGTGCTGATGACAGGTGATCCGAACGAAGCTCCCCACTTACGCACCAGTCCGTCTATCTGAGCCGGGATGACTCTCCTGAAATCCTCGGGAGCGCTGGCCACCAGCTCGTCGTAGTTGTCGATGTTGATGTACGCTATGACTGCCTGATCGCTTGCGAGTTTGCTGCGGAACGACTCTCTCGCCGTCGCCTCGTCGAAGAACACGACTATGTCTTCGTCATCTTTTGCGTCGGTGTTGATCCAGAGCTTGAACATCTTGTTGTTGCGCTCGAGGATCATTTCCTCCTCATTCGCGTTCATCAGCTGCTCTCTTCTGAAACCGGTAAGTGTAAAAAAGTTGTAGCCGGCTATGTCCTCATACACGAAAACATTCTTGATAAGCGGATTCGCTCCAGTGACTATGCCGTCTTTGTCCACCGTACAAACCGGTATGGGAAGCTCTTTTATAAATATGTTTTCCATGACCTCACCCTTATCTGAAGGCATCCCTCAATGCATCAATGAGCCTGTTGAGTTCTTCAAGACTGTAATACTCAAGCTCTATCTTACCCTTGCGGTCATCTCCGTCGATGTGCACCTTGGTGCCCGTCAGAGTCATAAGCTCTCTTTCGACCGCAGCGACTTCAGCTGCCCTTGCCTTGTCTTCGGCAGAAGCCTTTTTACGCTTCCTGCGCTCCGGCCTGAGCTCGTCTTTCACCTTCTCGGCCAGACGTTCCGTAGCTCTTACCGAAAGGTCATTGCGGATGATCTTTTCGGCGATCTCTTTCTGTTTGGCCTTATCAGATATATTTATGATGGTTCTTCCGTGAGCCGCGGACATTTGTCCGCTGGATACGTACTGTTGTATCTCTTCCGGAAGCTTCAGCAGTCTTATACTGTTGGCGATGTATGTACGGCTCCTTCCGAGCGAGGCGGATACCTGCTCCTGGGTGAAACCGTATTTTTCCGTCATGGACTTAAGTCCCAGCGCTTCTTCGATGGGATCCAGGTCCTCGCGCTGCATGTTCTCGATGATCGCGACTATCGCGTTCTGTCTGTCGTCGAAGTTCCTTACGATGCAAGGCACCGTTCTGAGTCCCGCGATCCTTGAAGCGCGCCACCTTCTTTCACCGGCGACCAGCTCGTAGCCCGTCTGGCTCTCCCTTACGATCAGCGGCTGTATGACGCCGTTGGCCTTTATGGATCCGGCGAGCTCGTTCAGCTTCTCTTCGTCGAAGTTCTTACGCGGCTGCGCGCTGTTAGGCCTTATATCGTTTATGTCGATATACAGCACTCTGTCGTCGCTGTCTGTGTCTTTGCTGTTATTTGAGGCGGCAGCTTTCGCGGCCTCGGCAGCACCGGTCTTTTTGACGGGCTCTTTTTCTTCAATAGGGGCTGCATCCGCAAACAGCGCGTCGAGCCCTCTCCCAAGTCCTGCTTTCTTAGCCATTTCTCTTCGCTCTCTTCCTTGCTCTTTCTCTGGAGAGAAACTCCTTGGTGAATTCCTGATACGCCTTTGCGCCCTGCGCCTTAGGATCATAGTCGATGATCGGCTTGCCGTAGCTCGGAGCTTCCGCAAGTCTTACGTTGCGCGGGATTATCGTGTGATACATTGCCGGACCGAAGAAGTTGCGGACGTCCTCGACTACCGCCTGCGAAAGGTTGGTCCTTCCGTCAAACATGCTGAGGATGACGCCGTCGATGTACAGGCCCGGGTTCAGTCTTTCTTTGACTTTCTCTATAGTGCTTATCAGCTGGCTCACTCCCTCAAGCGCGTAGAACTCGCACTGGATAGGTATGAGCACGCTGTTAACAGCTGTGAGTGAGTTGATGGTAAGAATGCCAAGCGAAGGAGGGCAGTCAACAAGAATGAAGTCGTACTCATCCCTGACTGCGTCTATGACTCTCTTGAGTCTTCCCTCGCGGCCTTCAAGCATGGCAAGCTCTACCTCGGCGCCTGCAAGATCTACGCTTGCGGGGATGAGGAAGAGGTTCTCCGTATTTGTCGGCAAAACAGCCTTCTTGACATCAAAGTCGATATCGATGAGCGCGTCATAAAGGGTGTTCTTCAGAGTCCTTTTACGGATGCCGATTCCGCTTGTGGTGTTTCCCTGCGGATCGATATCTACCATGAGGACCTTCTTGCCCCTGTGCGCCAGGCACGCCGCGAGAGTTATGTTGGTGGTCGTCTTTCCGACGCCGCCCTTCTGATTGAAAATAGCAATTGCTTTGCCCATTCATTACCTCCCTCGGGACGCAAATCCCGATTAAACACTTCCGTGTATTATACTTCAATCGTGTGAAGGTTTTCTACTTTATATTGCGTTTTCTTGTGATGTTTTGGTGATGTTTGTGGCCTTAAATTTGTGCAAAATGCAAATTGTGTCTTTCCGTCTTTCGAACCACAATATATAGACCTGAATGTTTCACGTGAAACATAATCGCTGCTCCAGGGGATTATTGATATTGTTTCACGTGAAACAATTTAGTGTTTTGAGATTACTACAAGGACATGGCCGGAGATCTCTTCCGGCATATCGGAACAGGCTTCTACTCTGTCAAC
This sequence comes from Mogibacterium sp., assembly GCA_017469325.1. The sequence continues at coordinate 7,940 of JAFUGO010000033.1, forward strand.
AGACCCTTTGAAGCGCTTGAGCGCTCTTCCGGCCTGCTCTGTCTCTTCAGAGTAGTTTTCGCCTTTATAGGAAATGAAGTATCCGCCCTTCTTTACAAAAGGCAGGCACCATCCGCTGAGCTTCTCGAGATTTGCAACTGCCCTGGATACGCAGAGATCAAAAGCTCCGTTGTATCCCGGCTTTGAAGATATCTCCTCTGCTCTGGCATGAACGGTTTTAAGATTTGAAATTCCAAGCTTCTCAGCAAATTCATCAATGACTCTGAGACGCTTCAAAGTTGAATCAAGAAGCACGAATTCTTTGTCCGGGCTTACTATAGCAAGAAGCGCTCCCGGGAATCCTGCTCCGGTACCGACATCTATTACGGTCTTCGCCTCCCTGTATTCCGGGAGATCCGTTATTGCAAGAGAATCCAGAACGTGCTTAACAAGAGCCTCATCGCGGTCTCTTACGGCTGTAAGATTGATGTGCTCGTTGCGCTCCAGGACCATATCAAGATAAGAGAGCAGCTTTTCTGCTGTCTCCTCTCCATACTTATTATTCAGTCTGTCGATTATTTGATCTTTAGTCATAATATGCTGAAAGGCTTAGTTTTCAGGTCATTGATTATTATTCTGCGAACTTCTAATCTCTTTCTCTAGATATACAAGAAGAACGTTTATATCCGCAGGGGATACGCCGCTTATGCGGCTCGCCTGTCCTACGGTCATCGGCCTTATATCCGAAAGCTTCTGTCTGGCTTCAAGTCTCAGTCCTCCGATCGAATGATAATCCAGCTTTTCGCTTAACTTCTTATCCTCGAGATTTCTGAGTTTTTCCACCTCATTGATCTGCTTCTGTATATATCCGTCGTATTTGAGAATGACCTCTACTTCAGTCTTCTCATTCTCCGAAAGAGTCGGACGGCTCTCATCATCTATCTCCGCGAGATCCTCATAAGTCATTGCCGGCCTTCTCAGGATCTCTGCGAATGTCTGATTTGCAGCTTCTTCAATTTCTTTTTCTTTTCTCTCATAAGAAGCCGGATCACTTATCATTTCGAGCTCGTGTCTTCTCAGAAAGTCCCTGAAAAAACTAACGTTTACCCGCTTATTTCTGAGTCTTTCGACCTCGGAATCTACCTTCTGTTTCTTCTCCAGATACTTCCGGTATCTCTCCTCGCTGACAGTTCCGTACTTATATCCGATCTCCGTAAGTCTTCTGTCTGCATTATCCTGTCTCAGAAGAAGTCTGTATTCAGCTCTCGATGTCATTATACGGTAAGGCTCATTGGTGCCCTTGGTGACAAGGTCGTCTATAAGAACTCCGATGTAGGCCTGATCGCGCCTCAGCACAAGAGGTTCTTTCGAATCGAGCTTGCATACCGCATTGATACCTGCCAGCAGACCCTGTGCCGCGGCCTCTTCATAACCCGAACTTCCGTTGAACTGGCCGGCACAAAACATGCCTTCAACCAGCTTGTTTTCAAGGCTTGGCTTCAAAGAAAGAGGGTCCGCGCAGTCATACTCGATTGCATACGCAGGGCTTAGGATCTCAGCATGTTCGAGTCCCGGGATAGTCGCATAGAATGCATGCTGCACATCCTCAGGCAGGCTCGAGCTCATGCCCTGTATGTACATCAGATCCGTATCCAGGCCTTCAGGCTCGACAAAGAGTTGATGTCTTTTTCTGTCTTTGAAACGCGAAACTTTGTCTTCAATAGACGGACAGTATCTCGGGCCCACTCCGACGATGTTTCCGGAGTACATCGCTGATTTTTCAATATTTTCAAGGATTATCTGATGCGTTGTCTCGTTGGTATACGAGAGCCAGCAGCTGATCTGGTCTATATCGTACTCTTTGTCTTCATTTATGAAGCTGAACGGCACGATCTTCTCATCGCCCTTCTGCTCGGTCATCGCGTCATAATCAAGAGTATCTTTGTGCATGCGCGCCGGTGTGCCTGTCTTGAACCTGCGGATAGGGATCCCGAGTTCCTTGAGATTCTCACCAAGTTTTGTCGCAGGCCTGAGTCCGGCCGGTCCTGAAATCCTTACATCATCACCTATGAATATCTTTCCGGCGAGGAAAGTACCCGTGCAGATTATGACCGAGTCGCAGCTGTATTCATCTCCTTCAGCGGTCTTTACACCTTTGATTGTTTTTTTGAAGGAATTATCCACAGTTTTTCCGGAAGCGTTGGAATCACTGCATTCTGAAACAACGATTTCCGTTACTTCCTGCTCGATCAGCTCAAGATCTTCCTGCCCGCGGATGGTCTTAAGCATCTCCTGATGATACTTTTCCTTGTCCGCCTGAGCCCTCAGAGAATGTACCGCTGGGCCCTTTGAAGTGTTCAGCATCTTGGACTGGATGAAAGTCTTATCTATATTCAGACCCATCTCTCCGCCGAGCGCGTCGACCTCGCGCACAAGATGACCCTTGCCGGTACCTCCGATAGACGGATTGCACGGCATCATCGCGACAGAATCTATATCCGTGCAGAACATCGCGGTCTTTTTACCGAGTCTGGCCGCAATAAGACCGGCCTCGCATCCAGCGTGACCGGCTCCGATAACTATTACATCAAATCTGTTCTCTTTTTTTACCATCAATTATTGTCTGATTACTTGCCCAGGCAGAACTTGCTGAAGACGGTATCGAGGATCTCATCCCCGACTTCTTCGCCGATGATCTTGCCCAGCGATTCATATGCGTAATGTGCCGATAGTTCAGCAACTTCAACGGGTTCACCGCTCTGGAGCATGCTTATTGCTTCGTCCAGATCAATGGATGCCTTCCTCAGAAGATGAATATGCCTCTCGTTTGTGACGATGTTCATCTCGCCCGCATTGATGCTTCCGAGGTCGAGCATCTCCGTGATAGCTTCAGTGACAGCCTTGGCCGCGTCGATCGCTCCCTTGCCGACAAGAGAGGTATTGATGATCCTGACTCCCGGCAGTTTCCCGCGGACCTCCTCTTCTTCGATCGTAGTACCGAGGTCCTCCTTGTTGATGACCGCCAGTATCCTGTCGGCGCTCATGTTTTCAAGGAATCTGAGGACTTTCTCATCCTCTTCATCGAGCTTCTGACTTCCGTCGATCACAAGTATAACTATATCCGCGCCGGCTATCGCCTGAGTCGTACGCTCGATCCCGATCTGCTCTACCTTATCTTCGGAATCTCTGAGTCCCGCGGTATCCACAAGCACTATAGGCACTCCGCCGAGCGACGCGCTCTCTTCAACAGTATCGCGTGTCGTTCCCGGGACATCCGTAACTATGACTCTGCCCTCGCCCAGTATGGCATTCATGAGAGAGCTCTTGCCTGCATTCGGCTTCCCTGCGATGACTGATCTGACGCCTTCCCTTGCTATACGGCCGATAGATGCCGTATCGAGGAGCTCCTCAACATCCGAGTGCACCCATCTCAGCTGGTTGATGGTATCGCTGTAAGCTGACGAATCATCACCGTAATCCTCATCCGGATAGTCTATATCCACGGCCATCTGCGCGAGTATGTCGAGCAGACTGCTGCGGATCTCTTCTATCCTTTCACTTAGTCTGCCTTCGCGCTGTCTCTCAGCGATCTCAAGGGACAAATCAGTCTTCGCCTTGATGATATCTATGACCGCTTCCGCCTGCGAGAGATCCATCTTACCGTTAAGAAAAGCGAGCTTGGTGAACTCACCCGGCTCTGCCATGCGGACTCCGTCCAGGCCGCTGTTAAGGATAGCAGAAAGAATCGATTTCAGCGACACATTGCTGCCGTGCGCCTGTATCTCGAGCATGTCTTCGCCGGTATATGAAGCAGGAGCCTTCATGTGAATGAAAACCGCTTCATCTATCACCTCCGCGCCCGGGTCGCTGCTGTCATTTACGACTTTTCCGAAGTACGCGTGGCGAGGTTCAATGTTTTCAGGGCAATCGATCATCAGCCGTCTCATCAGAGCTTCACTCTGAGGACCGCTAACTCTCACTATACCTATGCCGGCTTCACCCGGCGCTGTGGAAATCGCAGCAATAGTCATACCCATGATAATTACCTTTATATTCTAAAAACTAGTTTTCTTTGTCTTCTGCTATCATCATACGTATAGCCTCGATAGCAGTTCTGATTGCTTTGTCTGTATCGTGCTCCTGAGGATTCGGAAGTCCTGCTTTTTCACGTTCCTGATTGGCAACTACAAGAAATACCGATCCGACTCTGACTTTGCGGTAAGCTCCGACGATGAAGAGGGTAGACGATTCCATTTCGGAAGCTTTGCAGCCGAGTTTGAGCCATGCATCCCACTTGTTCAGAAGTTCTGCGCTGTTCGGAAGAGTCTCAGGTCTGTGCTGACCGTAAAAAGCATCCTTGCACTGAACGACTCCCGTATGATATTCCGCACCTATCTTGCGTGCAGCTCTCACAAGTGCCGCAGAAACAGTTACATCCGGGACCGCCGGATACTCAATAGGAGCATATTCTTTGGAAGTCCCGTCCATGCGGACAGCACCGGTCGCGATAACCAGATCTCCACCTTTGACGTCGATGTCCATTCCTCCGCAGGTGCCGACTCTGATGAATGTCTTTCCGCCTACGTTGGCAAGCTCCTCAAGAGCGATCGATGCAGAAGGCCCGCCGACTCCGGTACTGGTGCAGCTTACCTTTACACCATCTAGATATCCGGTGTATGTAACATACTCACGGCTGTCCGCGATCTTTTCAGCGTTATCAAAATATGCTGCTATCTTCGGGACCCTGTGCGGATCTCCCGGCAGGATCACATATTCTCCGACATCTCCCGGTCTGACTCCAACATGATACTGCCAGCCGCCGCCTTCAGTATAATCAACCATGTTTTTACCTCTTATTATCTATTTTTCAGTGTTTTTCTGCAGCTTTAACTGCTTTTACGATCCTGCTGGTGCCAAGCCTCTTTGCACCTATTTCTATAAACTTCGCAGCATCTTTAAGACCGCTTATCCCGCCGGCTGCTTTTACTTTTACTCCTTCTCCGACATTGCTGACCATGAGTTCAACATCTTCAAATGTTGCTCCGCCTCCGCCGAATCCTGTCGATGTCTTAATATAGTCAGCTCCCGCGAATGTGACTATCTCACACATCTTTTTCTTTTCTTCGTCTGTCAGCATGCAGGTCTCAATTATTACTTTAAGGATGTTGTCTTCACATATCTCTTTAAGAGTCCGGATCTCATTTTCTATATCATCCCATCTCTTATCTTTGACCCATCCAATATTGATGACCATATCTATTTCATCGGCGCCGTTGTCTATAGCATCACCGGCCTCAAATGCCTTGACTGCCGTAGTACTGTAACCGTTTGGAAAACCAATAACTGTGCATATCTTAATATTATTTCCTGCATATTTTTTAGCCTCTGCAACATAAGCCGGAGGTATGCAAACACTGGCTGTCTCATATTTTATTCCATCATCAATAACAGCCTTTATATCTTCCCAGGTCGCCGACTGGGAAAGCAACGTATGATCACAATATTTGAGTATCTCTTTTATTTCCATAACAGACCTGCTTATTTAATAATTGATATATAAATAAAATTCATCATTTAAAAAGTCTTTATTAATACATCTGAAACACACAGTCATATTTGGGAACATTATACATCCATAAAAAGAGAAGGGGCAATGTTTCGGATTTAAGCTAAACGCTTTTAAAGTCAGTTATTATTCTATTTTCATTCTCTAAATGATATATATTAATCTATAAGTACATAATCAATTGATTGAGATTATCATTATTGATCCGGCAATCATAAATTAAACAATTCAAAAAGGGGTATAGATCATGAAAGCAATAGTATTTCTCGGAGACGGATTTGAAGAATGTGAAGCTCTTATAACTGTGGATATCTTAAGAAGAGCCGGAGTAGAAACGATTATGGCTTCAGTAATGGAAAGACGCATAGTTGAATCTTCCCGCAATATAAAGATCCAGGCTGATGTAATGGCAGAAGATATAATCTTTGATGATGTAGATCTTGTAGTTCTTCCGGGAGGCAGAGGCGGAACTGAAAATCTGAGTAAAAGCAGCATTGTCAGAGAAAAAAGTGTTGAATTTGCTGCTGATAATAATAAATATGTTGCAGCGATCTGTGCAGCTCCTTCTTTATTAGCTGAACTTGGATTACTTGAAGGCAAGAAGGCTACGTGTCATCCTGATTTTGAAAACAAGATGAAAGGTGCTGTGCTTACAGGTGAAAGTGTAGTTAAAGATGGGAATATAATAACAGGCCAGGGTCTTGGTGCATCATTTGAATTTTCATTTAAACTTGTAGAATTACTGGTTAATAAAGAAAAAGCAGATTTTATAAAAAAGTCTATCTGCTATTAATATTCACGTGTTTTTCTAAATTCATACTTCAACACGTGAATTTCTTCTATTAATTCTTTTAAAGAAATGAATAATGAATCTAAAAATTCACGTTTTTTCTCTTTAAATTGGCTCTTACACGTGACTTTTTCTCTTATTTTTTACTTAATAGTTCATTTATATTTTAAAAAATCACGTTTATCTGCTTTAAATGAGCCCTTACACGTGAATTTTTTCTTTTATTTACTATAATAATTGAATTTTTTATAAAAAAATCACGTGTTTTTGCTTAAAATAAGCATTTACACGTGATTATTAAAAATCTTAGTTCATTCTGATTGGCAGGATCAGGTATGTGTATTTGTCTCCTTTAAGAGGTTTTATTATTGCCGGGCTGATGCTGTCTTTGAAGTTGATGCTTATTTCTTCATCATCTATTACGCTGAGTGCATCTTTAAGATATCTGGAATTTATTCCTATATTCAGATCTTCACCATCATTTATGATCTCGACTTTTTCCTCAATATTTCCTTCTTCATTGAGGGAAGTAATATATATCATATCTTTTCCTATATTGAATCTGATGAGATTATTGTTCTGGACTGATGCCAGCAGCGAAGCTCTTTCCGTACTTCTTAAAATATCGTTTCTTTTTACTCTGATGTTGATGTTTCCTTCTTTGTTAAGGATCCTTTCGTAATCAATGAACTTACCGGAATAGGTATTGATAATTACTTTGTTATTATCAAACTTCATAATAACTTTATTATCTACGATCTCAAAGCTCATCTTTGAATCACCGTCATCATCGATGAACTTTGCAACTTCCATTATGAGTTTTGCAGGAATGATAACTCTTACATTATCCTTGTTATCCACATCTATTTTGTAAGTTGCGATCCTGTAAGGATCAACACCTACCATTTTCATGCTTCCTTCTTTTATCTCAAGAAGTACTCCTGTGATGATTCTGTTAAATTCATCTGTTGAAGCACTGAAAGCTGTCTTTTTAATGAGCTTTTTAACATCTTCTTTATCGAGATAGATCTCATTTTCGCCTTCATTGAGTCTGATCTTAGGATATTCATCTCCTCTGAAGCAGATAATCTCTGAACTTGATCCTGCACATTTGATGTTGATCTTGGTCTTTTCATTATCGTAATCGATCATCATGTCATCTTCAGGAAGCTTCGAAACGATAGCGCTGAAGAGTTTTGCAGGAACTACGAATTCACATTCACCGTCACAATTAACATTTATGACTGTTTCTGTAGTCATATTTGTATCGGTGGATGTGAGTTTCATCTTACCGGATCCGGCATTGATGAGGATTCCTTCAAGAATGCTTGAAGTAGTCCTTACCGGAACAGAATGAGATACATTATTAAGTGCTTTATTTAATTCTGTCCTGTTGCAAAATATCTTCATAGCTTGTCCCTTTCGTATGATTCCTGACAGATCGTTATATTTATATATATTCTTTGTAGTATTAGTAGTATACCCTGTTGAATATGTGGATAACTTTTGAAAAACTTGATTTTTGAAGCATTCCGGGCATCTGATGAAAGTTGATAAGTAATGCAATAATGATGCCTGAACGATGTTGATAATTATATCAGCGCTTTCTGGACTGCATCTTTGCCTTGATAGTCTCTATGTTCTCATAGAGTATCTCATCATATTTGAGCTGCTCTTCTATCTTTTCAACAGCATGTATTACAGTTGAATAATGTCTGTTTCCGAAAAGCTTTCCTATTTTAGGAAGAGAAAGGTCAGTCTCTTCTCTGCAAAGATACATCGCGACCTGTCTCGGAAGTGTGATCTCAGCATTTCTCTTAGGAGAATCCATATCCGCGATCTTTATTTTGTAATGACCTGCAACTATGGATCTTATGCGCTCCGGAGCAACAGCCTGCTCATTATCTTTGATGATATCCTTCAGTATACTCCTTGCATTATCAATGGTTATAGGCTCATTCAGAAGCTGCGAAAGACCTACGACTCTGTTGTAGGCTCCTTCGAGTTCGCGGATGTTTTCCTTCACCTGGTCAGCAATAAGATTGAGAACATCACCGACTTCTCCTGTGATCTCTATCTCGGATTTTTCTGCAAGACTCTGAAGGATAGCGACTCTTGTTTCATAATCAGGCGGCTGGATATCCGCGATCATGTTCCAGCTGAATCTTGTGCGGAGCCTCTCATCAAGTCCTTTGAGACTTACAGGAGGGCAGTCGCTTGTTATAACGATCTGCTTATTGTTGTGGTAAAGAGCCTCAAAAGTATGGAAGAATTCTTCCTGAGTCTGTTCTTTTCCTTCTATAAACTGGATGTCATCTATTAAAAGTACATCGAGTTTTCTGTATTTGTTTCTGAATTGTCTGGTCTTATTGTCCTTTATAGCGGTGATATATTCATTTGTGAACATCTCGGAAGATACATAAAGAACTCTTGTATCCGGATTATTCCTTATGATCTGAACACCTATAGACTGCATAAGATGAGTCTTTCCGAGACCGGATCCGCCGTAAATGAAGAGAGGATTATAGAAATCTCCCTCAGATTCAGCTACCGCAACGGATACAGCGTGTGCGTATTTATTTGAATTACCGACAATAAAATTATCAAAGTTAAAACGAGGATTGAAAAGCTTCTCCTGATTGAAAGCATTTTTCATCCTTGTAGTGTCTATCTTTGCGATCTCATATTCCTTGTCAGGCTTTATCACTACGCGGAATTTCTTATCAGTGCTGCTGTTTATGGCATTTTCGATCTGAGTAAGATAATGATCGTTGATATGTGTGATAAGTTTCGCCTGATTCGGCCATGCAAGATAAATAATACCGGCATCTTCCTCTATGTGGTGGATACTCAGAGGAGCAAGCCAGGTATTATAGCTCAGACTGGTATTATTATCTTTAAGAAAATTAAGGGTCGTCCCCCATATCTTGTTTTTATCCAATTTAGCTCTCCATTCGTTGTGCACCAATTTTACATAAAGTTTTCCACATATGCAAAGGTCAAAATCTCTGTAAAACACTGGATGTAATGCGGTTCAAAAACGAAGTTTTCCACATCTTGTTGATAAAGTTGTTAATAAATAATTTGAAACACAAGATGTTGTGAATAACCCAATTTTTGATTTTTTATTGTATTTTTTTTAATCACTTTTCGGGCTTTATTGATTTATTTAATTTAGTTGTAAAAACGGGATCCAAAACTGTGGATAATTCTGAAACAGAAGTGCTTCAACTGCGCATATTTTCAGCTTCCGGCTGATTTTTTATTGGTCTCTTTTTGTTGACTTTTCAACATTACTAATCTATAATCTTTTGGTCTATGTGCTCATGGAATTCAGAGGGCACACGAAATACAAAACTATATATAAATGAAAGAAGGAGAACAAAATGAAAAGAACTTATCAGCCTAAGAAGAGGCAGAGACTTAAGGAACACGGATTCCGCAAGAGAATGTCAACAGCTAACGGCCGCAAGGTGCTCAAGAGAAGAAGAGCAAGAGGAAGAAAGTCTCTTACAGTTTAATTTATTGGTGTCTTAAATGAGAGATCGCAGCGAATTTACATTGCGAAACCAGAAGGACTTCAACCGTGTATATAAGCAGGGGAAGTCAAGAGGCAGCAGGTTTACTGTGATTCTTTATAAAAAGAACGGACTTAAATTTTCAAGGACCGCATTCGTTTCAAGCAAGAAAGTAGGCAATTCTGTAGAAAGAAACAGATCACGCAGATTATTGAGAGCTGCGTACAGATCTCTGGAGCCGGGTATAAAGAACGGATATGACATCATATTCGTCGCAAGAAATACCATAAACGGATGCAAAGCAGATGAAGTAGAAAAAAACCTAAAGAAAGCACTTATAGGCTGCGGACTGCTCACAGACGGCAATAATAATAATGAAAAGTAAGAAGAATATCGTTCAAAGAATATTGATCGTAATGGTAAGGGCATACCAGATAGGCATTTCACCTTACATAGGAGCTCATTGCAGATATACTCCTACATGCAGCGCATATTTTATAGAAGCTGTTGAAAAATACGGTGCGCTCAAGGGAAGCTGGCTTGGCATAACGCGCATATTAAGATGTCACCCGGGCCGCCCGGGCGGTTATGACCCTGTACCATAAAAACAGATTGAAGAACGGAGAATTAAATGGGAATTATTGCAAAACCTATCGGATATCTGCTGATGCTGATATACAACCTGGTGGGCAATTACGGAATCTCACTTATCATACTTACTATCATCGTTAAGCTGGTACTGTATCCTCTGTACGCAAAGCAGATCAAGTCGACTGCAGACATGTCGGAAATGTCCGAGAAGTCTCAGGAGATACAGCGCAGATACGCTAACGACAAAGAGAAGATGAATGAAGAGATGCAGAAGCTGTACGCCGAGACAGGATTCAATCCTATGAGCGGCTGCCTTCCTATGCTCATCCAGTTCCCTATCATCATGGGACTCTTCGCGCTCCTCAGAAATCCGATGAAGTACATGCCGGCAGGCGCAAAGATGATCTTTGCCAACCACGAGTCTTTTCTGTGGATCAAGGACCTCGCTCAGCCGGATATGTGGATATTGCCTATAGCTGCAGGTCTTGCCACATTCTTCGCATTCAGCATGAACAGTGCGATGCAGATGCAGCAGCCGGGCGCAAGCGCTGGCCAGAACAAGGCAATGAACGCGATCATGAAATACTTCTTCCCGCTGAGTATTCTCTGGCTCGCAAGATCGTATCCGGCAGGACTCGCGATCTACTGGGCCGGCGGTCAGTTTATGCAGATCTTCTTTAACATCAGGATCAACAAAATCAAAGAGAAGATGAATGCAGAAAAAGCACAGAGAAAGCTGGTCGAGAGAGCCGAAAAAGAACTCGCGCGCAAGAAGAGAGCTAGAATGAAAGGAAGTTATTAATATAATGAGATCTTCAGAAAAATGGGGAGTCGATGTAGAGACTGCAGTGGATCTCGCACTTAAAGAACTCAAGATAGACAGAGAGGACGCGGAGATCGAAGTACTCGAAGAATCATCGAACGGATTCCTCGGAATAGGCTCAAAGCTGGCAAGAGTAAGGGTCACTGCCAAAGAAGAAGAGCCGAGAGTTAAAGAGAAAGCAACATTTGATGATATAGACGCCATACTCGCCGGACTGCCTGAGAATTCAGCTCAGACACTGCCTGACGAAGTAAGAGCGGATTACGACAAGTTCGAAGCAGAAGAAAGAGAAGACGCAAGAGCCAGAGAGAAGGCAAGCAGAAGAGAAAAGAGCCGCAGCAAGTCCAAGAAGAAATACAGCCTTTCGATCGAGGACACGATGCTCTACGAGGTAAAGAAGCTCGATCCTGTAGAGGGTCATCCGCTTGAGAAGTTCCTCAGAGACATCGCGGAGCAGATGGGCATCGACCTTGACTTCAGCGTAAAGGCAAACGATGATCTGGTATTTGTTGAGATCACAGGCAAGGACACCGGAACCATCATCGGCAAGAGGGGATCCACCCTCGATGCCGTTCAGTGCCTCGCAAGCTATGTGGTAAACAAGGACTCGGGCAAGTATGTAAGAGTCATTCTCGACGCAGAGAACTACAGGTCCAAGAGAGAGAAGACCCTGGTCAACCTGGCAAACCGCCTTGCAGGCAAGGTGGAGAGAAGCGGAAGACCAACCACTCTCGAACCTATGAATCCTTACGAGAGAAAAGTCATCCACTGCACACTGCAGAACCATCCGAATGTAAAGACCAGAAGCGAGGGCAAGGACCCTTACCGCAAGGTCGTCATCGAGACTAAATAATCGGATAAATGATAAGAGCGGCTGCCTTCGGGCAGCCGTTTTTCTGTCGCTAAACATTGATATGGTGCTATAATGAGTCAGCAAGACAGATAAAACACACAGGTAAACAAGAGATGAGAATCAACAGCATCATTCTGGAAAACTTCAGGAATTATAAAAACCTCGAACTGGACTTCGACGCGAGCCGCAATATCATAGTCGGGGAGAACGCGCAGGGCAAAACTAACCTCATCGAAGCGATATATCTCACCGCTTTCGCGAGGAGTTTCCGCACCAGCAACTCCGCTGACCTCATCAGTTTCGGAGAATCGTCCGCGAGGGTCAGTACAGACATTAATTCCGAAGATATTGATAAAAATATTAATATTGTTATAAGATCTGACGGCAAAAAGATGATAAAAAAGGACGGAAAGGTCATCAGAAAGACCACCGAACTTCTGAATAATGTGGTCGTAGTCATATTTTCGCCTGACGATTTACGGATAATAAAGGACAGTCCGGACAAGAGAAGGTCCTTCATAAACCGCGAGCTGTCCCAGATGCGTCCTATGTACTACGACGCGCTCAGAAGATACAACGAGGCGCTCCGCGAGAAGAACGCTCTGCTGAAGGGGTACTTTAATATAAAGAAGAAAACCTTCACGAGGGCAGACAATCTGACACTCAACGAAGTGCAGAGCGCGGCGGCCGCTGCAGTGAACGGAAGAGCAGAACAGGAAGCTGAGAGGAATCCTTACGACAACAGCCGCAGATACAACGAAGAGATGATGGATATCTACGACCGCCAGCTGGCTGACTCGGGTTATGAGATTATCAGGTTCCGCAAGGAATTCGCGGAGATGCTGAGCGAAGAGGCCGGCGAGATAATGAGCAAGATATCCGGCGGCAAAGAGGAGCTTCGCATCGAGTACAAGACGGCCTGCGATTTCGTGACAGGTCCGGAGGGAAGGGAGATACTTTTCAGCCAGATATTCCACAACCGCGACCGCGACATATATAACGGATACGCCGGGCTCGGTCCTCACCGCGACGACATAGAGTTTTACATCAACGGGAAGGACGCCAAGAAGTACGGCTCGCAGGGTCAGCAGCGCACGATCGCGCTTTCGCTGAAGCTCGCTGAGATCAGGATCGCAAGGCAGATGCTCGACGAGCCGCCGGTCCTGCTCCTCGATGACGTACTGTCCGAGCTCGACCTCGACAGACAGAAGTTCCTGGTGAGCGAGATCGACGATGTGCAGCTCTTCATCACATCGGCCGAGCTGAATGACGAGGTCATCAAGGATCTTCGCGGAGGAACGCTCTTCCGCATCGAAGAGGGTACGGTGACCAGGGTAGATAAGTACTGATACATTTTTTGCAATAAATACGCGGATTATAGTAAACTATCTGTGTATTTAATAGACTGCCCGGGGCGGGCGATAAAGTATTATTTCTGAAACGGGAGTAAAAAAGATGAACAACAAAAGAGGCGGAGCCGGCGCAAAGATCATACTCGTTCTTATTCTGATGATCGCGTCTGCGATAGGCGGAGCATACGGTTACAGAGTGCTCGACGGCAAGATGGCAGTAAGGGATGCTCTTAAGGCAGTGGAAAACGTAGACGTTTCCGACTACGATACCGCGGAGCAGACAATCATTCAGGGCTACATCGATGACGCGAAGAAGGATCTCGAGACAGCTAAGACCCGTAAAGAGGTCTACGATATCGTCAGCGACTTTATTAAAGATGTAGATAAGGTACAGACAAAAGCCGAGAAAGATCTCGAAGAAGCGCTGAAGGCTGCCGAGGAAGCGAAGTCCAAATACAATTCGAAGAACAGTCAGCAGGACAGCTATACAACTGACAACTCCGGCACTGAAAACAGCAGCACTGTCGAAAGCGAAAGCAGCGGCAACTACAAGAGTAACGAGCTCAGCAACGGCAGCGATGAGGAAGAAAAAGAAAAGAGCGGACTCATCGGAAGCCTGCTCGGAGGTCTGTCGAGCGGTTCGTCCGACTGATGAAGGCCTGACGGTCCTGCGAAGCTGAGGGTAAAGACTATGGAAAGAAGACGCCTGTCTGCAGTTCTGACAGCACTGATCCTTGCGCTGAGTCTTATAATGTGCTCTTGCGGCAGCTCCAAAAGCAGTGAAAACGAGGAGGCCGGAGAGACAGTGATGACTCTCGAGACTTACCTTGCCGAGAATCCGTACATCCAGTCGTACATCGACGAGTCAATGTCGGACAGCGGCGAGAAGGAGATCAGCTGCGTGATAAAAGACAACGATGTCATCTATAATTATGACCTCGTGAACATGGAGGACATGACTGAAGACACCGCGCAGGAGGACTGGGTCAAGGAGTCGCTCGATAAAAACATGGCAGGCCAGGAAGGCAGCTTCATCCACGGGGCGACCTATCTTGAATATCTCACGGGCATCGAGGAGATCAGGGAGATAGTCAGGTATTCATACGGCGATGAGATAATCGCGGAATATGTGTACGAGTCGGATCCGGAGATGCTTGAAGAGATAAGGACGAAGGAAGCCGGGAAGGCCGAAGGAGGCGAAGAAGCCGCTCCGGAGGATAAGGCTGATGACGCGGACGGAGCCGGCGAGGACGCCGGGACAGAGGATCAGGCGGCATAGCGCAGAAAACATTTTTGAGATGAAGAGGGATAGCCGGGAGGCAGTCCCTTTTTTAGTGCCGGAAAACCGGCGGGATAAAGGCAGGTGCATTTTTTGAGAGGCCCGGAGAGCATCAAATCGTGTATTTTTGAACGCTTTGCGGATGTGAAGAAGTCCGTTTTCAGGGAGGATTTTGCGAAAAACGGGGCGAAAATTTTCGATTTGAGGGATTTTTTTGAAAATACAAGATATTGTGGCGAGTGTTGCATAAAAATCGCTTATATGGTAAAATACGGGCGAACACACAAAGGGGATGCAATGCCCGTTTTTTAATGCAACGCACTGATTGCAAGGGGTCGGAAGTTATCAGACATCTTGTTTTTCAGAGCAGATAAAAATAACAGACAGAAGGGAAGATTTATGGCCCAGAAACAGGAATACGGCGCAAGTCAGATAGAGGTACTCGAGGGTCTCAAACCGGTCAGACTCAGACCGGGTATGTACATCGGAAGTACAGGCCCGGCGGGACTCCACCATCTGGTATATGAGATAGTAGACAACTCTGTCGACGAAGCGCTCGCAGGTTATTGTAAGAATATAAGCGTCAGCATCGAACCTGACAACTCCATCATCGTGCAGGACGACGGACGCGGTATGCCCGTAGATATACATCCTAAGATGGGCATACCGGCAGTTGAGGTTATCCACACTCAACTGCACGCCGGCGGTAAGTTCGGCGGTGGAGGATACAAGGTATCCGGCGGTCTGCACGGCGTCGGCGCGTCCGTCGTAAACGCGCTCTCGACACACATGATCGTGCAGGTAAGACGCGATCATAAGATCTATGAGCAGGAGTACTTCAAAGGCGAGCGCTCCACAGAGCTCAAGGTCGTCGGTGAATACAAGACAGGCAAGACCGGCTCAAGGACACAGTTCTGGCCGGACCCTGAGATCTTTGACGAGACAGTCTACGACTACACTACACTCCAGCGCAGGCTCCGCGAGATGGCGTTCCTCAACAAAGGACTCACCATCGACCTGGTAGACAGGAGAGTCAGCCCGCAGACGAAGGACCACTTCTGCTTCGAAGGCGGAATCAAGGAGTTCGTCGAATACCTCAACAATAATAAGGACGTCATCAATCCGACCGTCTTCTATTACGAGTCAGAGAAGAAGGGATACTCCGTCGAGGTCGCGCTGCAGTACACCGACAGATACAGCGAAAACATCATCTCGTTCGCAAACAACATCCATACGAACGAGGGAGGATTCCACGAGGTAGGATTCAAGTCGGCTCTCACGCGTACCATCAACGATTACGCCAGGAAGAACAAGTTCCTGAAAGACAACGATGATGCCATGACAGGCGACGACGTTCGTGAAGGACTGACGGCCATCGTTTCGGTCAAGCTCACGAACCCGCAGTTTGAGGGACAGACCAAGGCGAAGCTGGGTAACGCAGAGGTGAAGGGCTTTGTTGAGACCAACACTTCGGAGCAGCTCACTTACTTCCTCGAAGAGAATCCTAAGCAGGCAAAAACCATCATCGACAAGTGCCTCAGAGCTCAGCGCGCGCGTGAAGCAGCCCGCAAAGCCCGCGAGATCACAAGAAAGTCATCGGTGCTCGAGACGACATCGCTCCCGGGCAAGCTGGCCGACTGCTCTGAGAAAGATCCTGCACTCAGCGAGATCTTCCTGGTAGAGGGTGACTCCGCAGGCGGAAGCGCAAAGCAGGGCCGCGACAGAAAGCGCCAGGCAGTGCTGCCTCTCAGAGGTAAGATCCTGAACGTAGAGAAGGCGAGACTCGACCGCGTACTCAGCAGCGACGAGATCAAGAACATGATCACGGCGTTCGGTTGCAACGTGGGCAAGGACTTCGACCTCGACAAACTGCGTTACCACAAAATCATCATCATGACTGATGCCGACGTCGACGGAGCGCACATCAGAACGCTGCTCCTCACATTCTTCTTCAGATACATGACGCCGCTCATCGAAGGCGGCTACGTATACGCGGCTCAGCCGCCGCTCTTCAGAGTAAAGCAGGGCAAGAAGATCTGGTACACATACTCAGACGCCGAGCAGGATAAGCTGCTTGCAGAGCTTAAGGGCAAGGGCGGCAGCAACAAGATCGAGATCCAGCGCTACAAAGGTCTGGGCGAGATGGACTTCAACCAGCTCTGGGAGACAACCATGGATTACGATCACCGCACGCTGGTGCGCATAACCGTCGATGACGCTCAGGCGGCAGACGAGATCTTCACGACCCTGATGGGCGACAAGGTCCCGCCGCGCAAGGCTTTCATCGAGCAGAACGCCCGCTATGTAAAGAATCTGGACATCTAGCTCCGGAAATCATCCTATAAAGAAGGAATAAATAATGGCAGACTTATTTGACAACAGCACAATAATCGAGCACGAGATATACGACGAGATGAAAAACTCGTATATCGATTACGCGATGAGTGTAATCGTGGGACGTGCTCTCCCGGATGTGCGCGACGGACTCAAGCCGGTACACAGGCGTATCCTGTACGGCATGCATTCGCTGGGCATCACTCCGGACAAACCGCATAAGAAGTCCGCGCGTATCGTCGGTGAAGTAATGGGTAAATACCACCCGCACGGCGACAGCTCCATCTACGAAGCAATGGTAAAGATGGCTCAGGACTTCTCGACGCGCTACCCGCTCGTTGACGGACACGGAAACTTCGGTTCGGTCGACGGAGACGGCGCCGCTGCTTCGAGATACACCGAGGCCAGGATGTCACCGTTCTCGCTCCAGATGGTGCGCGACATCGAAAAGGACACAGTCGACTTCATGGACAACTACGACGGCGAAGAAAAAGAGCCGGTCGTACTCCCATCCAGAGTGCCGAACCTCCTGATCAACGGATCGAACGGTATCGCGGTCGGTATGGCGACATCGATCCCGCCTCACAACCTGGGCGAGACCATCGACGCCTGCGTCAAGCTGATCGACGATCCGGACAGCTCAATTGACGACCTCGCGCGCATCATCAAGGGACCGGACTTCCCTACGGGAGCCATGATCCTCGGCAAGCAGGCCGCATTCGAGGCATACCGCACGGGTACGGGAAAGGTAAACGTCCGCTCGGTATGCGAGATCGAAGAGGACAAGCGCGGCAAGATGCGCATCATCGTCTCGGAGATCCCGTTCCAGGTCAACAAGGCAAGGCTCATCGAGTCGATGGCCGAGCTGGTAAAGGACAAGAGGATCGAGGGCATCTCGGCGATCCGCGACGAATCCAACCGCGAAGGTACACGCATCGTCATCGAGCTCAAGAAGGACACGAATCCTAACGTTATCCTCAACTGGCTCTACAAGCACACGTCG
>JAFUGO010000034.1 GCA_017469325.1 Mogibacterium sp.
GAACCTTCTTCTGGCGCAGGAAGATATCGAGATGATCAGAGTCAAGGACTACTGCGACAAGCCGAAGGAGAGCGGATACCGCAGCATGCATGTGGTGGTCGCCGTTCCGGTTTATCTGGTAAACAAGAAAAAGATAGTTCCGGTCGAGATACAGTTCAGGAGCGTCATGATGGACGCGTGGGCGAGTCTCGAACACGAGCTCAGATATAAAAACAAGGGTGAGCTGTCGCAGAAGATAGTGGATACCCTCAAGGAATGCGCGCTGGATCTCCACGATGTGGATGAGAAGATGTCGCGCATAAGACATGAAGTACTAAAAGGCAGTAATAAATACAGTGACTATTAAAGGAGAAAAAATGAGGAATCTGGATAAGACCTATGATCCGAAACAATTTGAGGACCGCATATATGAGATGTGGGAATCCGAAGGCGCGTTCAACGCAGAAGTTGATGAGAGCAAGAAGCCTTTCACCATCATGATGCCGCCTCCGAATATCACGGGGCAGCTCCATATGGGACACGCGCTTGACCAGACTCTGCAGGATGTTCTCACAAGATGGAAGAGGATGCAGGGATACAGCGCGCTCTGGCTTCCGGGTTCGGACCACGCGAGCATAGCCACAGAGGTCAAGGTGGCGAACCAGCTCCGCGAGGAGACCGGACGCGATAAGCGCGACTTCACGAGAGAAGAGTTCCTGGAGCACGTCTGGAAGTGGAAGGATGAATACGGCGGGCGCATCACAAAGCAGTGCCGCAAGCTCGGAGACTCCTGCGACTGGAGACGTGAGCGCTTCACCATGGATGAGACATGCAACAGGGCTGTCGTCAGACACTTCCTCAACCTGTATGAGAAAGGCTGGATCTATAAGGGAAACCGCCTGATCAACTGGTGCCCGGACTGCAAGACATCTCTTTCCGATGCCGAAGTAGAGCATGAGGATGAGAACGGCAAGTACTGGTACTTCAGATATCCTGCGGCTGACGGCGGCGAGGGGATCACGGTCGCCACATCCAGACCTGAGACCATGTTCGGAGATATCGCGATAGCGGTCCATCCGAGCGATGAAAGATATAAAGACCTTGTAGGAAAGACAGTCATACTGCCGATCGTGGGCAGGGAGATCCCTGTTATCGCGGACGAGTATCCTGATCCTGAAAAGGGAACAGGTGCCGTAAAGATCACTCCTGCGCATGACCCTAACGACTTTGAAGTCGGTCAGAGGCATGACCTCGAGATTATCTCGTGCATGAACGACGACGCCACGATGAACAGCTATGCCGGCGAATACGAAGGCATGGACAGATATGAGTGCCGCAAAGCATGGGTAAAGGCTCTGGACGAAGCGGGATATCTTGTAAAGACAGAAGACCTGGTCATCCCTGTGGGCAAATGCTACAGGTGCCACAACGCCATAGAGCCTATGATGAGCGATCAGTGGTTCGTGAAGATGGGAGAGCTTGCAAAGCCGGCTATAGAGGCGGTGGAATCCGGAAGGATGAAATTCGTTCCGGAGAGATTCTCCAAGGTGTATCTGAAGTGGCTCTATGAGATCCGCGACTGGTGCATCTCGAGACAGCTCTGGTGGGGACACAGGATACCTGCGTACTACTGTGATGACTGCGGAGAGATCGTCGTTGCCGAATCGATGCCTGAGGTCTGCCCTAAGTGCGGATGCAGACACTTCCACCAGGATGAAGACGTGCTCGACACATGGTTCAGCTCCGCTCTCTGGCCGTTCTCGACACTCGGATGGCCTGAGGAGACAGAAGACCTCAAATACTTCTATCCTAACAGCGTAATGGTGACCGGATACGACATCATCTTCTTCTGGGTAGTAAGGATGGTATTCTCGGGTTACGAGTGCATGGGCGACGCTCCGTTCGATACGGTATTCGTTCACGGCCTTGTAAGAGACGAGCAGGGACGCAAGATGAGCAAATCGCTCGGTAACGGCGTTGACCCGCTTGAGTCCATCGCCCAGTACGGCGCGGACGCTCTGAGATTCATGCTCTGCACGGGTATCTCCCCGGGTAATGACACGAGATACATCCCTAAGAGGATAGAAGCGGCCCGTAATTTTGCCAACAAGCTCTGGAACGCTTCAAGATTCACTATCATGAACCTTCAGGATGAGAACGGTGAATGGCTGCCTATGGAGCTCGATGAGGCAAAGCTGAAGGATGAGGACAAGTGGATCCTTCAGATGACCAACGACGGCGCTAAGTATATAACGGATCAGCTCGACAGATTCGAACTCGGTCTTGCCGGACAGAGAGTCTATGAGCTCATCTGGGATGTGTACTGCGACTGGTATATAGAGATGGTAAAGGGCAGGCTGTACGGAGATGATGAAGAGGACAAGAAGACAGCGAGAGCAGTCCTCACAAAGGTGCTCCGCGACCTTCTGAAATTCCTCCATCCGTTCATGCCGTTCATAACAGAAGAGATCTGGGGCGTTCTGCCTGCGGAAGGCGATAAGACAGGCGCAGATGCCATGCTGATCCGCGCTGAGTGGCCGGTATACGATGCTTCGATGGATTACTCCGATTCAGTTTCGAGAGTCGAGACTGCCATGGATGTCGTAAAGGCCGTCAGAAACATCCGCGCTGAAGCTGAGGCATCGCCGGGACGAAAGCTCAATCTCATAATAAAGACAGACAGCCTCGGAAGCGACATAGAAGCCGTTGCTGACCGTATCCGCAAGCTCGCAAACGTTGTGGATATAGATATAAAGGACAGCAGCTTCGAAATGCCGTCAGACGTCATGACAGCAGTCATAGACGGAGCGGAGATAGCCGTAAAGCTTGACGACCTCGTTGACAGGGCTGCGGAGATCGAGAGACTCACAAAGGAAAAGAAGAGACTCGAATCCGAGGTCCTCAGAGTGGAAAAGAAGCTGGCCAACAAGGGCTTTGTCGATAAAGCGCCTCAGAAGCTCGTCGATGAAGAAAGAGCCAAAGGCGAGAAGTATAAGGAAATGCTCGACACAGTAGCCGCAAGGCTCGAGTCACTCATGTAAGTGTGAATAAACTGCAGGAAGACAGATAACGGAGGTAATACAATGGGACGTAAAAACACTATCTTTGAAGGCGTAGCTACCGCTCTCATAACTCCTATGACAGAGGACGGAGTCAACTACGAGCAGTTCGGAAAGCTTATCGACTGGCAGATAGAGCAGGGTATCGATGCTCTGGTCATCTGCGGTACTACAGGAGAGGGTTCAACTCTTTCCGATGAGGAGCACAAGGAGTGCATCAGGTTCGCTGTTGAAAGAGCGGCTCACCGCGTGCCTATCATCGCAGGAACAGGCAGTAATGATACAGCGTACGGAAAGCAGCTCACAAAGTTTGCCAGCGATGCCGGTGCGGATGCATGCCTCATCGTTACTTCATACTACAACAAGGCCACACAGAAGGGTCTCGTAAAGCTGTTCAGCGAGTATGCAAGCGTAAGCAAGGTGCCTATCATCGCATATAATGTCCCTTCAAGGACAGGCCTCAACATTGAGCCGTCCACATATATCGAGCTCGCGAAGATCGACAACGTGGGAGCCATCAAAGAGGCTAACGGCAATATCTCAAAGATCGTTGAGACATTCGCCAAAGTCGGAAATGACCTGGATATCTACTCCGGCAACGACGACCAGATCGTACCTTTCCTCTCTATGGGAAGCAAGGGCGTTATATCGGTCCTTTCAAACGTCATCCCTGCAGAGACTCGCGAGATCTGCACAAAGTTCTGGGAAGGCGATACGGCAGGCGCCGCAGCGCTCCAGTGCAAGTACAGCGAGCTTATAGCGGCTCTCTTCTGCGAAGTAAATCCTATTCCTGTAAAGGAAGCTCTTGCTATGATGGGTTACTGCGATCCGATCATCAGATCGCCGCTCTACCGCATGGAAGAGGACAATCTCGCAAGACTCACAAAGGCCATGAAGGATCTTGAGATCATCTAGGTCATAGCAGAGGCAAGGACAGAGAACGATGAAAGTAATAATAAACGGAATAGACGGTGCTATGGGCACGATACTCGCGCGCACCATAGAAAAGACCGATGGCATGGAAGTTATAGCCGGCATAACTCCTACGGGAGCTGACGGAGCATATCTGACACCGGCCGAATACACCGGACCGGCAGATATGGTAATAGACTTCTCGCATCATGACGGGACAAAGGCCCTCATGGACTACTGCGTGGAACGCGGTCTTCCGGTGGTCGTATGCACCACAGGCCAGACGGATGAGGAGATGAAATACATCGCCAAAGCGGCGGAGAGCCTACCGGTATTCAAATCGGCAAATA
>JAFUGO010000035.1 GCA_017469325.1 Mogibacterium sp.
ATGCCGTATACCATGGTGTATCCCAGGGCGATGATGGCATATACACTGCCGAGGCTCAGTCCTGAGATCAAGCTGTTTAAAAAATTCATAATACTTCCTTACTTTAATTAAACGGTTATAGGGGTGCCGCAGGAAAACTGCAGCACCCCCGGATTAACAACTATACTCAATTGAAAGTTTTAGCGATTATTACGTAAGACTTATTTCTCAACGTACTTGCCGTCCTGGATCTCGCAGACCTTAGGAGTCTTGTCAACTTCGCCGGCCTCGTTCCATGTCATCGACTCAGCTGTGAGTCCGCTTGCTGTGAATCCGCCGTTGAACTGCTCGATCATAGCCTCGCAGATGTCTTCCATGGAAGCGTCTGTTCCGAGACCTGTCTTGCCGAATGCGTCATATACAGCGTATACGCAGTCATAAGCGTCTGCTGCGAACTGGATCGGTGTCTCACCGAACTTGTCCTCATAATTCTTAACGAATTCCTGAACCTTCTCATCTTCTGAATAAGGTGTGAACGGTGTCAGAAGGAGTACGCCCTCTGCGAGTGATGTGTCGAATCCCTCGAGGTCGAGGATTCCGTCCATGCCGTCAACTCCGAAGAATGTAGGAGCATATCCCATCTTGTCGGCCTGTGTCATGATGTTCGAAGCCGGTGTGTAGTAGATAGGCAGGAAGATCAGGTCAACGTTTGCGTTCTTCATGCTGTTGAGCTGAGCTGTGAAGTCTGCGTTATCATCGGAAGCGAAAGCCTCTACTGCAGCAAGAGTCTTGCCGTCTGCCTCATACTCGCTCTTGAACTTGTCATAGATTCCTGTGGAGTAGTTGTCCGAGTTGTTGTAGATAACTCCGACTGTCTTGTCAGCATAGTTAGTCTTGATGTAGTCAGCGGATGCGATACCCTGGTTAGGGTCGGAGAAGCAGAGCTGATAGATGTTGTCATTACCCTCTGTTACTGCCGGGCCCGAAGCCGAAGGTGTCAGTCCGAATGTTCTGTTAGCGTTAGCCTCAGCTGCTACAGCTGTGCAAGGAGCTGTTGTTACGGATCCGATCATGATCTGCATTCCGTCGTCTACCAGCTTGTTGTAAGCGTTTACAGCCTTCTCAGCATCGTGCTCGTCGTCCTGCATTTCCCATACGAGCTGAACGCCGTCAGGATTTGCTGCGTTGATCTCTTCAACAGCCAACTGAGCACCGTTATTTACTGCGTTACCATACAGAGCTGCAGGGCCTGTCAGAGGGCCTGTACCACCGAGGTGGAGCTCGCCGCCTGCTGCATCGCCGCTGCCGCTGTCACCGCCGCCGCATGCTGCGAGAGCGACTACCATCATGCATGAAAGCGCAACTACAAGGAATTTCTTAAAATAACCTTTCATTTTTCTTTCCTTCCCTTCATAAAGATAATGCTTGATGAGGGATAGTTGATAGTTCACTTGTTTGCCTTGAGCGGGACATTTTATAAGCCCGCATCGCTGCGGGCTCCCAAGCTTCAAGGTTTATTGCCTCTTGTACTTACCGCCCTACAGCATAAACTCGCCCTCTGCCAGTCTGCCGACCAGAAGGACGCTGATAATGCCGATTACGATAAGGCTTGAAGTAAAGTACATTTGGTCTCCTTTGTTGTACAGATTCTTTGTACATTGCGATGATAGCATTGTGAAGATTGTGTGTCAACCGTTTTGTGAAAAAAAATAATTTTTGGCTTCTGATTTGTGTACGTAATACAAAACATGGCATTTTGCATCAAAAAAGCCTTTCTCATGCACGGAGAAAGGCGTGTATTTGTGTATGATTACTGCGGTGTGCCGTCAGAATTGAAGAGCGGCAGGTATTCGAGGTATGTGATGTCGCTGCGGTCAGCTGCCTCACCCTCTGCAAGTACCGCGAACTTGCCTACGATCTCGGCTCCGACTGTCTCGACGAGCTGCTCGAGAGCCGCCACGGATTCGCCTGTGCTGATAACGTCATCTACTATGAGGATGCGTTTTCCGCGAAGCTCATCGCACTCGTCCTTTCCGAGGCAGAGCATCTGCACGTGGCTTGTCGTAATGGATTTTACATGGACTGTTACAACGTCCTGCATGTAGAGCTTTGCTCCCTTGCGGGCTACGATGTAAGGCTTGCCGGACTGGCGTGCCATCTCGTATGTGAGAGGAATGCCTTTGGTCTCTGCGGTCAGCAGTACGTCGAATTCAGGTGCGAGCTTCAGGAGATCTCTTGCGCATGCCTCTGTTATCTCAACATCGTTGAACATAATGAATCCGGCGATATAGAGATCGTCTGTGATCTTGCACAGAGGAAGACTTCTTTCAACTCCTGCGATAGTCATTTTATATTCCATGGCTTTGTCCTTTCACTTAACACAGTCAATTGATCCCAACGTGTGAATTTTATCACACCGCGGAGCAAATTGCATCATCTACTCCCACGGCACCATCTTGCACACGACTATATAGCGCGCGTTTTCGAATTCGTATGCGCATGTCGACAGCATGACCAGTCTGTCGTCCTCATCGAACGGAACGTCCGTGGTATAGTCAGCCATTCCCCTCATTGAGTCCAGATAGGTGTTTTTCTGTTCGCTGTCTTCTATATTAGTAGTATATATGCTGCTGTCTGACGGCTGATTCAGGAAGGCGCAGATCTCCAGATGGTACTTGCCCTTCGGTGTGATCAGCTCGAGCCTCGGGTTCTCCTTGCAGTATTCCGGATCTTTCAGCTTCTGCAGGCAGTTGAACATGGAGCCGTCCTTCATGTGGTGCCCGTACACTATGGTGTTGAACTGCTCAAAAGGCTTTTCCGTCACGCAGTCCACGAACAGAGTTCCGCAGCCGCCGTAGCTTCCGTCAAATGAAGTGTAGAGATACTTGTCGTTGTCAGTGCCCTTCACGATCGGGTAATCGATGACCGTTCCTTCATAGTACAGCCAGCCGACCACATCCGGATTCACCTTTGCGAGCTTATCGAAATCTATATCTCCGGTAAAGCCGTTCGGAGATGCTATCTCGGATATCTCCTTATACTTTGCCTGGTTCACTTTGTATTCTCTAAGGATGGTGAATATCTTATAGCCGGATATCACCACAATAAGCGCCAGGCATACCATTATTACATTCAACGCGGTTCGTCTTACCTTCACGCCTCTATCTCCTTGTAATCCTTCATGAATCCGTATATCGCCTCAAGCGCCTTGTCAGCTCCGCCCGGAGTATCCGACTCTACGTTGAGCGGCATAACAGGATCGTGCAGCGACATGCGGAGCAGGAACCATCCCTTCGCCCCGTCTATATCGTAATTGACTCTTACGCCTTCGTAATTAGGCTCTACGATCTCAAGACCATCGGTGAACTCCGCCCACTTGCTGAAGTCTTCGAGCACTCCTGCTCCGTACTCCGCGAAGTTCTCGGCCTTTATCCCGAATCTTATCTCTTTTGACTCGGCCGGTGATTCAAGCCCGTCCATGAGAGCCGTTATGTCTTTGCCCTGCGCTTTGAGTCTTGCCGCATTGATCACTATCTGTACGGCAAGGAAGGCTCCGTCATCGAGGTAATAGTTGTCAGAATAAGCCGCGTGACCGGAAGTCTCGATCGCGAGGAAGGCGTTCTCCCCTGCCGCACTGAGCTCTTTTGCCTTGTTGATGACGTTTCTGTAGCCTCTCTTATATCTGTAATGCTTGAGCCCGAGTTTATCCTCGAGGAAGCTGTGAAGCTGGTTCGAGGTTATGCTGTCGGTGACGACTGTTCCGCCCGGATAGTCTTCCGCTGCCAGAGCCGCAGCCAGAGCGACGATCTCATTGCGGGCTATAGGTCTGCCTCCCGGAGCAACGGCCGCCGAACGGTCTCCGTCTGCATCGAATATGATACCGAGATCGGCTCCGCTTTCTTTAACGGCCTTGCAGATGGAATCCATAGCGTCCTTGTTCTCCGGATTCGCCGGGTGGTTAGGGAACATCCCGTCCGGTTCAAGGAACTGGCTACCGCTTATGTCAGCGCCCATCTTCTCGAGGACTTCCTTTGCGAAGAAACCTGACGCTCCGTTGCCGGCGTCAACTACTATATGCATGCCCTTCAGATAACCCGGCACGTCTTTCAGGCCCTGGGATATCATCTGGCGAAGGTAGGCTGCATAGAAAGGCATCAGCCCAACCTTGTTCTCCTCATATACACCGCCTATGAATGTATACCTGCTTGCGAGCCTCAGCATCTCAGTGATGTCCTCTTTATCAAAGCCGCCCTGCGCCGTGAAGAACTTGAATCCGTTCCTGTTGTAAGGCAGATGGCTGGCGGTTATCATGATCGCCCCGTCGAATTCAAACTGCGGGAGCACCGTGGACATGAACATCGCCGGCGTTGTAGCCAGACCGGCGTCATAACCTTCAGCACCCCAGAGGCTGATCGCCTCAAGAATTCCTTCCTTGAGCTCGCTTCCCGACACTCTCGGATCCATTCCGACGCATATCTTGAGCATCACCGGATTCTTGTTTACCTTCTTCGCAAGCAGATAGCAGAATGAGCCCGCGATCTGCCCGGCGACCTCCTTATTCAGATTTACTTCGGGACCGCCTTCGGTAGCTACGGCTATCCCGCGGATATCGCTTCCGTTCTGCAGTTTCTTGAAATCTATCATCTGTATCTCCTTATATGAACATTTCTATTAAGAATACGACTATACAGCATATGACCGCAACGCCGAAGAGGTTCACTCCCATCCACGCCGCGGCTACTCCGGCAACAAGGGCCGCAAGTCCGGCCACAGGCGACTGCGTTGCATCCATTATCGCCGGGAACGTCATCACGGCGAGAGTGACATAAGGCACGTAATACAGGAACGATCTGATGAACCTGTTCTGTATCGGCTTTTTCATCACCAGCGAAGGGATGATGCGCATGAGCCACGTGGTGAACGCCATGACGAATATATAAA
Source organism: Mogibacterium sp. (assembly GCA_017469325.1). Next base: position 4,921 of record JAFUGO010000035.1, read on the forward strand.
TGTAAATATACAGATTCTTACTCATCGCCGCCTCCCGTCATCGCAGTTCCGGCTGCGTCCGCCTCATCTGCTTCTTTAGCGGCAGCCGCGGATAATTCATCCGTCTTGTCTGCTCTCGGCGCCGCAAGAGCAAAGGCCGAAGATATGGCCAGCGTGAGTATTATTGTGCGGTTGCCCTGAGCCATCCCCGATATACCGGGCAGTCTCGATGCCGCGTAAGACAGAGCAAAGCTCACGGCAACGGCAAGACATACCGCTTTGTCCTTACGGGACGGCGGTATTATGACAGCCAGGAACATCCCGAAGATCGCTACCGAAAGTGCGCTCACGATACCTGCCGGAAGGACGGTACCCATCACTATGCCAAGCGTAGTGCCGAGCGCCCACAGAGGCACCGATGCACACCATGCGCCGAATCCGTAATACGGCGAAGGTATGCCGGGACGCGCGATGCTGATACCGAATATCTCATCGGTGATGCATGTTCCGACCGCCACGCGAGTCGCGACAGATGTACCCTCAGGCATGCGCTGATTGAGCGTGACGCCCATTAGTATGTATCTGAGATTGGTGATCACAGTGAGCACCACCAGCTGCACAAGAGTGGCATTGGCGGCATAGAGCGAAAAGCCTATGTACTGCCCTGCCGACGCGTAGGTAAGCAGGCTGGCGACAAACCCCTGCACCGGACCGAAGCCGTAGGAATGCGCCGCTATTCCAAGCGAAAACGCTACAGCAAAATAGCCGAGCCCGATCGGGATGCCGTCTATCAGTCCCTGTATGTATATCTTACCCTTTTTTTCTTCCATCTCTATATTCTACATCTCTATTTCTTTTATGCATTTCAGACGGTGCCGCCCTGACTATACCCGCACCTGCATGCGGCTCAAAAGCATGTCGAGCATCATGTCTGCCGGGTCGATCACTCTGAGTTCTGTAAGTTTCTCTATCTCTTCTTTCAGATACGGAAAGTGCGTGCATCCGAGCACAACAGCCTCTGATCCGCAGGCCTCCATATAGCGTATCAGATGGTCGATCCCGCACTCCCTTACAATGTCTGCAGGTGCTTTGCCCTCCTCAATTGCACGGACTATGCTCATATTGCCGCTTCCTATCATGTATATATCAGGATTCGCTTCCATGAGTGCTTTTTCTATTCCGTGCGCCGATATGTTGTTTGCTGCGATCACGCCGATCCGTGCATGTCCTCTTCCGAGCTTTCTGTAGACCTGAAGCGGCGTGACTATATTGATTCCCTTTTCTTCTGCATAGCTGTCGAAATCAAACGCTCCCGAAAGCGAGTTGCAGTACACAAAGAAATCGCGTGTGCCAAGCGCCGTCTCACGGCTGAATATCTCATCGATGCGCGCACGCTTCTCAGCATCACTGTAATACTGGAATTTGACCTGTTCATCACAGGTCTCTGCAACCGGGCAGTATGCCGTTTCAATAGGATATTCTGAGACATCATCCATTGCTGCAGGCAGGCCCATGTGCTGTCTCTCCTTTAATTCTTCCCGCATCTGCCCGAGGCGGCCTTCTATATAATCGATACCCATCTGCGTATCGATTAATGTGCCTGCAACCACAGCTACTCTTACAGCGGAAGACTCCCTGCTGTTTGTTGCAGCGTTTGCTTCTATATTTAATTCTATAGTATTTGTTGCTTTATTTGTTTCTCTGTCTGTTCCCATATGCCACTGCCTTGTGCAGACTGCCCGACCGTTCTTGTACTTCCTGTTTAGAATGCCCGAATTGTCAAGACGCGGCTCATTTTTACCCCGATTTCAGGTCTTGAAACGGTCCGGTCTTGTGGACAGAGCTTCCCGGTAATATTATTGTCAAGACATTTCTCGAAATGTCTTGACAATCAGCGTTGTAAAACCGATCGCAAACAAGAAAGATTCTAAAAAAGCCTCTGATTCCTATGGTTGCCGACATTCAGTCTTGACAAAGCACGCAAATCATCAACGAATATTCAAGATTAGCCGCCGGTCAGCTGCGTATCCGCTATTCATTCTAACACATTTGAGTGTTCTTTTTTACCACTATGTTTGCCCGGCCGGCTCGGGTAACGGATGTCATGCTTGCCGGCCCTTTTCGGGCAAAGAAGCATGATTTTCCCGGCCAGACGAGGCATGAAGCGGCTGGCGCGGGTGGAAGATGTCATGCTTGTCGAACCTTTTCCGGCAAAGAAGCATGACTTTCCCGGCCGGCCGGGGCCAGCGGCAGCCAGCGCGGGTTTGTCCGCTACGGGAAACGGGGTTTAGACGGAAAAGC
>JAFUGO010000036.1 GCA_017469325.1 Mogibacterium sp.
AGAACATAAAAAAGGCGCACAGGGCAGCGCTCATGACAGGCGCATACTTCTACTCACAGGCCCTGAATGAGGCTGAGGCTGAAGAAGAAGCCGCTTATCTGCTCGAACTAGTCGAGCCTTACGATATAGACATGCCGCTTGCCATAGACTTTGAGTTTTACGACGGAGGACGGCTCCAGCAGGCTTTTGAAGCGGGTGAGCTTTCATATGCTTCCGCTTATCACGATATAGTGCTGGCGTTCTGCTCGGCTATAAAAAGAGCGGGATATGAGGCTGTCGTATACGCGAATTACGACATGCTCACCAACTATATGGATTCGGCCATACTCGACGACGAAACACTGATATGGGCAGCGCAGTACGGCGGCTCATGCAGCGTGAAGGGCAACTACATGTTCTGGCAGTGTGCCGAAAATGCTGAAATATCCGGTATCAAGGGCCCTGTAGATCATGATATATGGTATGTGGAGCCGGGCAGGGTATACAACACATACGCGGCCGGCCTGGCAGACCGCATATCGATAGGCGAGTGCAGCATAGAATTCGATGAGGATACCGTAAAGCTCAGCAACCACAGGGCTAAGCCGAAGGCCGTGGTCACATATGAAGGCAAGGCGCTCCGCCAGGGAAAAGACTACGAGCTTTCATATATAAAGAACAGCGTAAAAGGAACCGGTTATGCGGTAGTCCGCGGCACAGGCAAGTATAAGGACTGGACCACAGCTGCGTTTACCATAGAGTAGAGAGGTCATCAATGAAGTTTGTAAGCTGGAACGTGAACGGCTTCAGAGCCGTGCTCAAAAAAGGATTTGAGGATATATTCAAAGAACTCGATGCGGATTTCTTCTGCCTTCAGGAGACCAAGATGCAGGAGGGCCAGGCGGACTTTCACCCGGAAGGATATCTGGAGTATTACAATTACGCCGAGAAAAAGGGATATTCCGGTACTGCCATATTCGTAAAGAAAGAGATGGCAGGAGAGCCGATGTCTGTTTCTTACGGTATAGAAGGAGCCCACAATGATGAGGGCAGAGTGATCACCCTGGAGTATCCGGAGTTTTATCTAATATGCTGCTATGTGCCTAATGCACAGGACGGCCTGAAGCGCATAGATTACAGATGCGAATTCGAGGACGCCATGAGAGAGTATATGTCGGAGCTCGATAAGAAAAAACCTGTCATATACTGCGGCGACCTGAACGTGGCTCACAACGAGATCGATCTTAAGAATCCGGGACCTAACAGAGGCAACGCGGGTTTCTCCGACGAAGAGCGCGGCAAGATGACAGATCTGCTCGGCGCAGGCTTTACAGATACATTCAGATATCTCTATCCTGATACAGTAGCATACTCCTGGTGGTCATACCGTATGAAGGCCAGAGAGAGGAACGCGGGGTGGCGCATAGACTACTTCATCATCTCTGACCGCCTCAGGGGCAAACTGAAAGATGCCGTGATACACACTGAGATCTTCGGCAGCGATCACTGCCCGGTATCGGTAGAAATGGACTTATAGATGCGATATCCAAACCGCCGGGGTTCTGATACCGTTCATTTTTGCCTGAAAAACCCCTAAATAATGCTTGTATTGGCTGTGCTTATAGCATATAATAGCCGTTGCGAATTAATGCATTAATAATTGAAAGTGGGGTAAAATAATGGCAAACATTAAATCCGCAAAGAAAAGAATCCGTGTAATCGACAAGAAGACAGCTCGCAACATCAGAGTTAAGAACCACATCAAGGAAGCTGAGAAGGCATTCCTCGCAGCGGTTGAATCCGGTGATGCAGAAGAGGCTAAGAAAGCATTCCAGCACGCTGAAAAGAAGCTGATGCAGGCAGTCGCTAAGGGAACATTCCACAAGAATACTGTCGCTCGTAAGATTTCAAGATTCGAGAGAAAACTCAACGCGCTCAGCGCAAAGTAATCTCACCCGTCCCCACATCGCGTATAAGTTAAATGCGCTTACAGCCGGAGTGTCTCCCGGCTGTTTTTATTTGCCCGAAGTAAAAGCAGCGCGGAAAAATTCCTGAGCGAGATGGCCCGAGGCGGAGCTGAAGTACACCGCGGCAGCGCTCTGACGACGAAAGGAGCCGAGCGAACTGCGAGGTTCCCCGGGAGGAGCGATGAAGCGGCTTGTACTTCGCGACAACGAGGCACGAGCGGAAGGAATTATTTCCGCGCTGCTAAGTTCAGGCCAGAAAAGTAATTCTCGTAAATAGTGCTCTAATCCTTTATAATTAATTGGATAATCAACTGAAGAAGAGGAGACTATGAGCTACTTAGATAACATCAGGAATTTCAGCATAATCGCGCACATCGACCACGGTAAATCCACTCTGGCTGACCGCCTGATAGAAAAGACCGGGCTTGTTGAAGCACGCGATATGAAAGAGCAGTATCTCGATAATATGGACATTGAGCGCGAGAGGGGCATCACCATAAAGCTCCAGACTACGCGCCTTAAATATGTTGCTGAAGACGGGCAGGAATACATCCTCAATCTCATTGACACCCCGGGTCACGTCGATTTCAATTACGAGGTCTCGCGCTCTCTGGCGGCATGCGACGGAGCGGTGCTGGTCGTAGATGCGACACAGGGAGTGGAAGCGCAGACGCTCGGCAATGTATATCTGGCTCTGGATGAGGATCTCGAGATACTCCCGGTACTGAACAAGATGGACCTCGACTCGGCGCGTCCCGACGACGCAAGGGCAGAGATAGAAGATATAATCGGCCTCGACGCTTCTGAAGCTCCGGAGATATCCGCCAAGACAGGCATGGGCATCGATGAGATGCTCGAGAAGCTTGTAGAAGTCATACCTCCTCCTGAGGGTGATCCGGACGGCAAACTGAAGGCTCTGATATTCGATTCGTATTATGACAGCTACAAGGGCGTGATCATCTACACCCGTATATTTGACGGAAGAGTCCGCAAGGGCGACACTATCCGCATGATGAACACCGGCAAGAATTACGAGGTGACCGAGGTAGGCTACTGCATACCGGGCACGGTGCCGGCAGATGAGCTCAAGGCGGGCGAGGTAGGCTATATCTGCGGCAGCATCAAGCAGGTAGCTGACGCGAGAGTCGGCGATACCATCACGCTGGCTTCAGATCCTGCAGAAAAGGCTCTGAAGGGCTACAAAAAGGCTCAGTCGATGGTCTACTGCGGCATTTTCCCGGCAGAGGGCGAGAAGTATGAGAACGTAAAGGATGCGCTCGAGAAGCTTCAGGTCAACGATGCTGCTTTCAACTTTGAGCCGGAGAATTCCGCGGCTCTCGGTTACGGATACAGATGCGGATTCCTCGGACTTCTGCACATGGATGTAATTACCGAAAGGCTGGCACGCGAGTTCGACCTCGATGTGATCACCACGCTTCCGTCGGTAGTCTATAAAGTAGTAATGAAGGACGGCAGAGTCCTCGATATACAGAATCCGTCGAACCTGCCTGATCCGACAGAGATCGCTCATATCGAGGAGCCTATCGTTAAGGCGGACATCATGACGCCAAATGATTACGTCGGAAGCATAATGACGCTGTGCCAGAATCGCCGCGGAAGAATGATACAC
>JAFUGO010000037.1 GCA_017469325.1 Mogibacterium sp.
GCCCGGGTCGCTCATGAGTGCGATGTCGAGCACTCCGCTCGCAACACCGCTTATCATCTCATCGTGACCCAGCTCCTCGATCTGGAAGACGACGTCCGGGTAATTGCTCTGGAAGTATTCGATTATCTGCGGGACCCAGTAGACCGATGTGCTCACGTAGGTGCCTATCCTGATGGTTCCCTTGTGGAGTCCCATCAGCTCCGCCTTCTCCTGCTCAAACTGCTCCTCGCATCTGATGAGCCTGCGCATGACCGGCATGAGCGCCTGAGCCTCTTTGGTCGGCTCGACTCCGCGGTTTGTCTTTACAAGAAGCGGAAATCCGACTTCTTCTTCGAAGGCCTTCATCGCCTGGGTGAGGTATGACTGCGTGTAACCGAGAGCCTGTCCGGCCCCCGTGAGACTGCCCTTGTCGATGGCAGTCAGAAGTATCTTTACTCTCTGTGTGTTCAACTGCTTATTATCTCCGTTAATTTTTTGACTAGGTAGGATTGTAACACCGGCATATCCGTAAATCAACCCGGACAGTACGCAAAAAACGAAGCGGATGTACGTAAAAACAAACCGGACCGATACGTAGAGACGGTGTATTTGTGGTATATTAATCAGTGGCGAATTATCCGCAGGCTCGTTGCAGAGGCAGGCGGAAAAATACAGAATGGAGAATCACCAGATGGGTTATTATGAGGACCTGCCCGAGATCGACATAAACGAGAGACTCGAGGACATGGAGATATTCCCGGACATAACTATAGTCGACGTGCGCACTCCGGAAGAATACCGGGAAGGGCACGTGCCGGGCGCGATCAATATAGACGCGGCTAAATTCAAAAGGTCTAACAGACCGTATATAGAAGGAATATTGCCCGACAAAGAAGCGCGCATATATATGTACTGCTACAGCGGTTCGAGGAGCGGGATGGCTTCGGCCGCGCTTCGCCAGATGGGATACTGGCGGGCAGAGAACATAGGCGGCTACATGGGTTATAACGGGACAGAAGAAAAGTAACAGAAGGGGAGCAAAGATGGCAAAGCATAATTACGCAGAAGACAGCCTTAAGCTGCATTATGAGAAGAGGGGCAAGATCGAGGTGGTCTGCACGGTCCCTGTAGAGAATGAAGAGGACCTTTCGCTCGCATACACTCCGGGCGTGGCTCAGCCCTGCCTTGAGATAAAGGACAATATAGATCTGTCATACGATCTTACGAGGCGCTGGAACATGTGTCTGGTCGTGACGGACGGATCCGCCGTGCTGGGGCTCGGAGATATAGGACCCGAGGCCGGCATGCCTGTCATGGAAGGCAAGTGCGTGCTCTTCAAGTCGTTCGGAGGCGTTGACGCCTTCCCGCTCTGCATAAAGAGCAAGGACGTCGACGAGATCGTGAATACCATTTATCTGATCTCGGGGAGCTTCGGCGGGATCAACCTCGAAGACATCTCGGCTCCGCGCTGTTTTGAGATAGAGCAGAAGCTCAAGGAGAAGTGCGACATCCCGGTCTTCCACGACGATCAGCACGGGACGGCGGTCATCACGCTTGCCGGACTCATCAACGCGATGAAGCTGACGGGCAAGAAGTGGGAGGACTGCACACTGGCGGTCAGCGGTGCGGGAGCTGCGGCTCTCACGATCACAAAGCTCCTGCTCAGATACGGACTCGGCGATGCCATCATCTGCGACAGAAAGGGCATCATATACGAGGGCCGCGAAGAGGGCATGAATCCGTTCAAGGAGGAGATCTCAAAGATAACAAATAAGAAGAAGCTGAAGGGCACCCTTGCCGACGCGATGAAGGGAGCGGATATCTTCCTCGGAGTCAGCGCACCGGGCCTCGTGACAAGAGAGATGGTCGCGTCGATGAATCCGGACCCTATCGTATTTGCCTGCGCCAACCCTACGCCGGAGATATATCCGGACGAGGCAAAGGCCGGCGGAGCAGCTGTCATAGCGACGGGCCGCTCGGACTATCCGAATCAGATAAACAACGTTCTGGCGTTCCCGGGCATCTTCAGGGGAACCTTCGATGTCAGGGCGAAGGATATAAATGAAGAGATGAAGATCGCCGCGGCGAAAGCTCTCGCCGGAGTCATCAGCGATGAAGAGCTGAATGCGGACTACATCATTCCTAAGGCATTTGACCCGAGGGTCAGGGACGCGGTAGCAGCCGCAGTCGCTCAGGCGGCAAGAGATACCGGGGTAGCAAGGATATAGAAACCGATCGATGAAGACTATCAATGTAGCGGCAACGATAATAATAAAGGACGGCAGGGTGTTTGCCACGCAGAGGGGCTACGGTGACTACAAGGACTGGTGGGAGTTCCCCGGCGGCAAGCTCGAGCCCGGAGAGAGCTACGAGGAAGCGCTCGTAAGAGAGATCCGTGAGGAGCTCCGCGCAGACATCCGCGTAGACCGCCTGCTCCACACCGTGGAGTACGACTACCCGCGCTTTCACATGATCATGAAGTGCTTCATCTGCGGGCTCGTTTCGGATGAGATGGAACTGGTCGAACATGAGGCTGCGGCGTGGCTCGCGCCTGAAGAGCTCAGGTCGGTCAGGTGGCTGCCTTCGGACATAGAAGTGATAGAGATCCTTGAGCAGACACTAAACAAGCGGCCGCCGGAAATGATACAATAGGCGGAAGAGAAAACTAACTACAAATAAATGCTTTCGTTCATAAAAGAAGAGAAAAAAGTAGAATATCTGGAGCTCATATACGACCTCGTCTTCGTATATATGATCGGCCGCAACAACGCGCTGCTCGGACACTTTGAGGGCGGCTTTGTTTCTGCGAACGCTTTTATCGCGTACATCCTGTGCACGCTGGCCATCATACAGATCTGGAGCTTCACGACTTTTTACATAAACATGTTTGGGCGCAACGGCGTGCGCGATCACGTCTTTCTGTGCATCAACATGTACCTGATGTTTTATATAGGCCAGGCGACACGTCTGGACTGGGCGGCTTATCAGATGCAGTATCACATCGCGTGGGCGCTGATCCTTATAAACATCGGCCTGCAGTATGTGGTAGAGCTCCGAAACCATCAGATGGACGTGTGGAACCGCGACATCATAAAGTGGCTGGCGGCGACGCTCTTCCTGGAATCGGCAGTGGCTCTGTCCGCGGCGTTCGTGCCTGAGAGCCTTGTTGCGCCGCTTTCCTTCGCGGCCGTAGGGATCGGGATCCTGCTTACGTCTGCAGGTAAAAAGAAGAGTCCGGGAAATATCGTGGACTTTTCACACCTCACCGAGAGGGCGATGCTGTATGTGGTGTTCACCTTCGGTGAGATGATCATCGAGATCTCGTCGTACTTTGTGAGCGACGGGAGCTTCAGCTGGAATGTCCTCTATTATTCGATGATGGGATTCCTGATCGTGGTGGGTCTCTTTATGTCGTATGAGATGATCTACGACCACCTGCTCGACAGGGACAAAGAGGACAACGGGCTGTTCTACATGCTCATCCACATATTCATCATCTTCGGTCTCAACAACATAACCGCCTCGCTCGAGTTCATGCGCGAAGAGGAGGTGGCGCTGGTTCCAAAGATGGTGTTCCTGGTGGTATCGGTCATCATTTATTACGGCTTCCTGTTCAGTACGGGAAAGTACGCGAAGAAGACCTGCCGCTTCAACAGAGCATTCATTCTTAAGCTCGCGGCAGCCACGGCGGGATTCGCGCTGCTGATGATGCTGTTCAGGGAGACCCCGGCGGCACATATATTTATAACCGTCCTGTATGTCTGGGGAATATTCATCGTGCTCTGGAGAGCGGCGATCGAAGTGAAAGAAGAGGAGAGCGCATAATGGAACTGAAAGCAGGAATAAAGAATACGAATGACTGGGTCGTGACTGAAGACATGACGGCGGCTTCTGCCGGAAGCGGCGGACAGCGGGTGTTCTCGACACCGCATATGATAGCCCTGATGGAGACAACTGCATGGGCAAGCGTGGAGCCGTGCATGGAGGAAGGCTGCAGCACAGTCGGGACGCACCTTGACGTATCACACCTCTCGGCAAGTCCGGTAGGAGCTCATGTGCACTGCGAGACCGAGCTGACTGAAGTCGACGGCCGCAGACTGGTATTCAAAGTAAGCGCATCCGACGATGCGGGCCCGATAGGCGAGGGCACGCACGAGCGCTTCATAGTAAAGATAGAAAAGTTTATGGCAAGGACAGAAGCCAAGCTTGAGAAATAGAAGGAGAATTTATGAGTAAGGTTTACATCACCGGCCACCGCAATCCGGACATCGACAGTCTGTGCGCTGCGTCCGCATACGCGAATCTTAAGAATCTCACGGATCCTCAGAACGAGTACATCGCAGTCCACTGCAGTCCCGTCTCGGATACCGTAAGGGATCAGATGGAGGCGATGGAAATAGAGATCCCGGTCTATAAGAAGGATGTGTATCCTAAGGTGCGCGACGTGATGATGACTCCGTCCGGACACCTGCAGGCGGATGCGCCTATCTTTGACCTGATCAATGCGTATACCACAGACAATCCGTCTGTGGTCCCTATCTACAACGGCGAGGAATTCAAGGGATTGCTGAGCGTCGACGACATCACCGGTTGGTTCCTCAGCGACAACAAAGAGGAAGAACGCGCCTACGAACTGACCGCAGAAAACATACTCAGGGTCATCCCGGGCGAGCTCATACATGAGGGCAAGAGCGGCACCATAAGGGGAAAGATACTTGTTGGCGCTGCCACCTTCGAGTCGTTCTGCGATTTCGTAGACAACTACAATGACTGCATCATAGTCACGGGAGCGCGCAAGGAGCACATCGAATACGCAGCGTCAAAGCAGGTGCCAGCGATCATAATCACAGCGGACGGCGAGCTGCCGCAGATGGACCTTGATGGGTACGACGGAGCAGTGCTCACCACTACTCTCGGAACGGCGGAGACGATAAGAAGGCTCAGGCTCGCCGAGAGCATCGAGTCGATGATAAGCAGCAAGACCGAGACCATAGATATAGACGATCTGTTCGTTGAGGGCAGAAAGATATTCCTGAATTCACATACGAGGGGACTCGCCGTTATGGAAAACGGCGAATTCAAGGGCTTCGTCACAAGGCGCTGCTTCCTCGAAAGACCGGTCAACAAGGTGATCATGGTGGACCACAATGAGCCGGCTCAAAGCATCGAGGGTATCGAGACAGCGGACGTGGTCGAGATAGTTGATCATCACAGGCTCGACTCGCTTTCGACAAGGATGCCGATCTTTATCGCCGCGGAGCCGCTCGGATCGGCGAATACGATAATTTATCAGCTGTATATGAGGCACGGCATAATGCCTGACCAGTACGCAGCGCGCACCATGCTCACGGGCATAATCGCCGACACTCTCATTCTGAGGAGCCCGACCACTACAGCGCAGGACATGGCTGCGGTAGAGATGCTGGCAAGGCTCGCGAAGGTGCCGAGCGTAGAGGAATTCGGCGAGAAGCTGTTCAGCATAACGGACAACCTTTCGATACAGGATCTGAAGACGATGATCCTGTCGGACTTCAAGAAGTACGAGAACGCCGGCACAAAGATGGGCATCGGCCAGTGCGAAGTCACTACGCTTACCAATGTGCATGAATACGCGGACAGGTATCTGGAGACACTGGGGCAGGTCGCTGTCGAGCAGGGGCTCGACTGGACGCTCCTCATGATCACAGACGTGCTGCGTGAAAAGAGCGTCCTGCTGGCCACTGACTTCAGGGCCAGCCGTGACCTGCCGTACACGAAGCTCGCCGACTGTGTCTATGACATGCCGGGCGTGATGAGCCGCAAAAAGCAGCTCCTGCCGATGCTGCTGTCAGTAACATCCGCATAGATCTTCAGCGATGAAGCAAGCCCGCCTCGAAGCCGGCGCTTCATCACTGCCAAACAGAAAGGGTTCGGAAATGGCTACAAAGACTAACTGGTACAAAGAAGCTGTCGTCTATCAGATATATCCGCTCAGCTTTATGGATTCCAACAACGACGGCGTTGGCGACATCCCGGGCATCATCTCAAAGCTCGACTACATAAAGGACCTGGGCGCGACTGCCATCTGGTTCTCACCGCTCTATCCGTCTCCGTGGAAGGACTACGGCTACGACATCGCCGACTACAAGGCGATCCACCCGAAGTTCGGCACCATGGAGGATTTTGAGGAGCTCCTGGACGAGTGCCATAAGAGAGGCCTGAAGGTGATGATGGACGCGGTGTTCAATCACACCAGCGATCAGCACGAATGGTTCAAAGCCGCGATGGCAGACAAGGATTCGCCTTACCGCGATTACTACATAATAAGGGAGGGAAGACGCAATAAAAAAGGCGAGCTGATGCCGCCTACAAACTGGACTTCCTCGTTCACCGGCCCGGCCTGGGACAGGATACCGGGGACCGACGAATATTACCTGCACCTCTTCACTCCCGAGCAGCCGGATCTCAACTGGGAGAACCCGAAGGTCCGTGAAGAGATGGCGGATGTGCTCCGCTTCTGGCTCGACAAGGGGGTCGACGGATTCCGCTTCGACGTCTTCAACATGATCTCAAAGGTCTATCCTTTAAGAGACGACAGAAACCCGCTGCGCTTCCAGAAGGGCATGCCGTTCTATGTTGACGGCCCGCGCATGCATGAGTTCCTGCAGGAGCTCAACGACAGGGCGATGTCGCTTTACGATTCATATACCGTCGGCGAATCCTACTCGCCTGACGAAGAGAACGCGCACAGGTACATAAAGGAAGAATCCGGTGAAC
>JAFUGO010000038.1 GCA_017469325.1 Mogibacterium sp.
CTCGATCAGGGTCAGTTCATCGATGTGATCGCCGATGATCTGTCTGCCGCCTGTATCTCCTGTCAAGGCCATAAGCTCATCTCTGTAGCGTGAAGAGAATATTTTGGGATTGCACATTTTTCCCTTCCATGAAAGGGAAATGATGCCTGCGGTCCCTTTTTTATATTCTTCGATCATGCTCTCAAGCGTACCTGTTTTAATGTACGGCTGATCGCATACGCAGAACATGTATGCGTCCGCGTCACCGGCCGCGCCGATGCCGAGCTGCATGCTGTGAGATATCCCGAGGTCCGGACGGCCGTTTATCACCACATCAAAGTCAGGGGCAAGCGAAGCAACTTCTTCATACTGAGTCACCAGTATTTTTTTATACACGTAAAGAGGGCGGACTGCCTCGAGTATGCCGCTTATCATAGGCCTGCCGTCTTCCATCGCATGCAGAAGCTTGTTGCTGCCGAAACGCGTGCTGTTGCCTGCAGCTTCGAGTATCACGGCGATCCCGGCGCTTCCGCGGGGTTTAAGCGATCCCCAGGCGCTCTGTATACCGAGAACGGCAAATATCTGCTGGAGCCTGTAGGCGGCAGCGAGTCTGTCGATATCGTCATCCACCTGGTTCATGAAGACGCGGAACTCTCCGCGGACTCCTTTCCGGCTGCCTTCACGCGATGAGACCACGGCGTGTATGAGATTGACATCGACTGTATCGCGCTTCAGATTGTCAGGGAGTCTGTCAGCGCGGAACATAACATCTTCGGTCCTGCAGCCAAGTGCCGTGAGCCCGACAACGCACACGGTTATATCCGTGCAGTCAGGTATCACGGGTTCCCACGGAGCAGGCCATTTGAACGGTCTGCGGCGGGCGCCGTCAGCTTCAATAAGGACGACATCCGCAGATTCCTTAAGCTTTTCAATAGAAGCCGGATCCGGCCCTTTCAGCTTGCCGGGCTTTTCGGGATCTTCTTCAGCTATGAATGTGATACCTTCTGTATCCCGGGAGGAAGGCTGCTGCATATGGGTGGTCGTAGTAGCGATGACCTTCTTGCCCGCAGCCGCGAGCTCATGGGCCCATGCAAAGAGAAGAGAAGTCTTGCCTCCTGCTCCGGTAATACAGATAACTGCATGCTCAGGTATGGACAGCTGCAGAGCTTCTGTGATCGTATTCTGCTTTCCTTTGAAGTTGTTCAATTCCATATCATTAATTTAACCGTTGCGGCATCCGAAAACAATGTTTATTTTTTCCCGTTTAGTCATATAATTAAAGCATCAATATAGCTAGATGTTAGTGAAAGGCGGCATGGCTATGTTTAAAAAGAGGGAGAAAGAAACAATAGAGACCAGCGTAAAAAACGTCTACAGGCTCGAGGGGAGAGTGCCAATCAAAGATGCGATCCCGTTCGGTCTTCAGCACGTGCTGGCTATGTTCGTTGCAAACGTGACACCGCTCATCATCATCGCATCCGTGGCTGTGTATGACGGGCAGCCGTTCTCGGCAGTCGAGACGGCAAGACTTATACAGAACTGCATGCTCATCGCGGGTATCGGAACACTGGTGCAGCTTTATCCGGTCTGGAGAGTAGGTTCCGGCCTGCCGATCGTAATGGGACTCAGCTTCACGTTCCTTGCGGCATGTATGTCCGCGGCTTCAAAAGATTACGGGATAATGATAGGAGCCATAATAGTGGGAGGCATATTCGAGGGAATACTCGGTCTTACCGCCAATTACTGGAGAAAGATAATCTCGCCGCTCCTGTCATCCTGCGTCGTCGTCGCTATAGGACTCAGTATCCTGAACGTAGGAGTATCCTCGTTCGCGTCATCCGGCAAGTATCCGGTAGGGGCATGGCAGAACCTTTTGGTAGCGACGATCACCCTTGTGGCGGCGCTTGTCTTCCACGTCAGGATGAAGGGAGTCGGCAAGCAGATGTACGTTCTGTTCGGACTGATCGTGGGCTACATCATCTCGATATTCTTCGGAATGGTCGACTTCGGAGCCATGGGAAGCACGATCAAAGAGATGGGCGTCTTCTCAGTACCTGAGCTGTTCGCGTTCAAACCTAAATTCCAGGCGGGCGCCATAGTGTCGTTCATGCTGGTGTTCATAGTATCCGCGGTC
>JAFUGO010000004.1 GCA_017469325.1 Mogibacterium sp.
AGAATACCGCATATAAAGCGTATGAGAGCCTTATACCCGCACTTGAGAGGCTCCTGTACCTTCTGGCAGATATCTGCAGGCGCAACATCGCAATGCCGGCAGCAGCTGTCGTCGTGCTCATACTGCTTATGACCGCAAACCTCGCGCAGAGCAGTACGGCTGCGCCTCTCAAAGACCTGAGGTCCGATGCGTATGCCGCTTCCTCCTCAAAGGACGCGGGCGTATATGTGATAGGTGTGCCGCTGGATGAAGAAAGCGGAGAGCCGGCTGAGGGCGGTGAAGTAAAAGCCGCTGAGATCAAACGGATAATAAGAGGCACTCCGGTGACCATTCTGCCTGAGACCGAAGAGGTAGACGGAGTTCTTTATATAAAAACGGATGAAGGCGGAGCTCAGCTTTCAGACTATGCTTCAGCATATGAAAAGGCCGCAAGGGGACGCACTTACATAAGAGCGGATCAGGTGGCTATGTCGCTTTCGGATGTGGTCCGCGAGACCGAAGTATTTGTGAGGACTCCGGTCACGGTATACGCAGAAGCTAAAGGACCTTCGATCGCATCGTTCGCGCCTAAAGGAAGCTGCCTGAGTGTTCTTGGCTACGATATCCTGAAAAAGGACGGCTCGGTACACAAGTACAAGGTTGGCTATAAGGATGCCGACGGAAACGATGCGGCAGGCTTTGTGTACGGAAAGTATGTGACGGATACACAGGAAAAAGCCGACGCTGTCTACAATGACAACGGCATAGCCGACAAGGTCAAAAAGGATAAATACGGATCGAAGCTGTACGGCGGAAAGGCTGAGAACCTTGATTATTATCCTTACGAAAGGACAGCAATAGAGGGCAAGGAATTCTGCGCCGACGCGAGAGCCATGTATCTGAACTGCGCCGCCGCGGTGAATTGCAAAAACTACATAAAGATCATCAACGACACGGGATGCAATGCCGTGGTCGCGGATATAAAGGACGGAGTGCTGGCCTACAAGTCTGATGTTGCCAAAGAACTCTCACCGAGGTCATACAAGACGGCCTATGTCACAAAAGAGGAGTATAAGAAGGGGATAGATGCACTTAGAGAGACAGGTGTTTATCTTATAGGCAGGATAGTAGTGTTCAACGATCCTATCTATGCAAAGGACCATCCGGAAGATTGCATAAAATACCGGGGCAGCACGGTCTGGCCGAGCGCGTATTCGCGTAATGTGTGGGAATACAATGTAAGGCTGGCGCAGGAGGCCGTAAAAGAGTTCGGATTTGATGAGATACAGTTTGACTATGTGAGATTCCCTGAGTCTTCTTATGACATGTCCAGATCCGGTAAAGCCGACTTCAGGAACGCTTACGATGAAGAGAAGGGACAGGCGATACAGAATTTCTGTTTCTATGCTGCTGACCAGATACACGAGGCCGGAGCGTACTTTTCAGTAGATGTGTTTGGCGAGAGCGTGTACGGATACATGACGGCGTACGGTCAGTACTGGCCCGGAATATCTAATATAGTTGATGCCATAAGCGCCATGCCGTATACCGATCACATGGGTGCTGAGAATTCCTGGGAGACGCCTTATGCCACGACAAAGAACTGGGCAAAGAAAGCGAAGAAAAGGCAGGACTATCTCGAGCATCCTGCGGCCGCCAGAACATGGATAACAGGTTACGATACCCCTTACTGGGCTCCTACGGTAACCTACGGCAAAAAGCAGATGAAGTCGCAGGCTAAGGCGCTTAAGGACGCGGGACTCGAAGGGGGATTCATACCGTGGAACGCTGCCAGCGATATAGGAAAATACAGACAGTATAAGGCTGTCTGGAACGAATAGGCTATTGTAATACCCGACCCGAAGGGATAGAAAACAACGGACTGCAGATGACTGCAGTCCGTTGTTGGTTATGTGATAATATTCCTGATCTGATGGATATGAGGAAGTTAGATCGTCATGGCTACATCCCATGCAGTCCAGATTACTTCTCTCAGGGCTCCCCACTTGACGCATGTTCCGCATCTGTGGAGGTGCTTGTTCTTGATCGAAGCGAACTGGTCGTTAGGAACGAATCCGAGTCCGTTAACTACGCAGTCGCATTCTTCTTTCCACTCTTCGCCTGTCTCGAAGTTCTTGATCATGCAGTATCCGTTCCGATCTCGGTGATGCTGGATCTCAGATGGACCGGAACGTTCTTGAACGGCAGAGCCTCTCTCAGGAACGAGGAGTTTGCAAGGCATGTGCCAGGCGCAGTGATGAGGTCATCCTGGAACTCAACTACTACCGGATGCTTGCCGGCGAGGACCTTGTCATATGCAGCTTCGCAGGAGCTGAGTCCGCCGCCAAGGAATACGATCTTGTCATACTTGTCAGCCTTAGGTCCGATCAGAAGATCTGTGAAGGTGATAGTCTTGTCGAATCCTGGGATGTTGAGAGCCTTAGGATGTGTACCGATAGATACGATGACATCATCATATGCCTTGAGCAGTGTGTTGATGTCCTTGATCTCTGTGTTGAGTCTGATATCGATATCCCATTTCTTGAGCTCTCTCTCATACCACTTCATGAGCTCTTTGTCAGCATCCTTGAAGGACATGGCAGCCGATGTGTTGTAGAGTCCGAACAGCTTGTCATCCTTCTCGAATACGACAGGCTTGTGGCCTCTCTTCTTGAGTACGAGAGCTGCCTCGAGTCCACCGAATCCGGCACCGACGATAGCTACGTTCTTAGGATTGTTTGTTGGAACGATCTTGTACTTGTTATGCTGCATCGTCGAAGGTGTCAGAGCGCAGCGCGCAAGCTGGAGCGAGTCGAACAGAG
>JAFUGO010000039.1 GCA_017469325.1 Mogibacterium sp.
CAGGGAGTCGCGCGGCGAGATGCCTGTAGAGGTAAAGAAGTGCGCCGGAGCAGAACAGGTCGTTGAGATTATGGAAGCGCCGGCCGACGTTACAAGCGAAGCACCGGTTGCAGGCTCTGATGAATCTCCTGTAGTTGCGATCGATAAGGCGGCGTCTGAAGCAGAAGACACCTCGGTCATCGAGATTAAGGAATAATATAAAAACCCCGGCTCTTGAGCTCGTGGAAGAATAGGAACAAGAGCCCGGTCGTAAAAACGGAAAAACTTAAAAACCCCAGCCCCTGAGATAACGGAATAATAGAAAAGAAGAAGTCCCGGTCATTGGGATTGGGGGAAACACGAATAAAAATGGCAGACACCGGATTCGGCCCGGCATCACACTAGAATGGACAAATTTTTAAAAAACAGTATAGAAGAATATTTGCAGCGGCTCGGGTCGGGCGATCCGACCCCGGGCGGCGGTGCCGCCGCTGCGCTGTCGTCAGCGCAGGGAGCCGCGCTTATAATGATGGTCGCGAACCACACCATCGGTAAGAAGAAGTACGCGGAATTTGAGGAGTTCAATAAGGACATCCTCAAAGAGGCTGAAGCGCTTATGGCCAGACTGGCTGACGGCATCGAAAAGGATGCCGAGGCTTTCGGAAAAGTCAGCGCAGCCTACGCGATGCCGCGCGACTTCGGAGGCATCATAATAGATAAGGTCTCTGAGACGATCAAGATGCTCCGCGACGAAGGCTACAATGTCGATGAGCTCGATGAAGAAGAGGGCATGACTGCCGAGATCATGGATCAGATCGACGCAGCTCTTGCGGACCGCAGGTCTGCGAAGATCGCCGAGGTATCCATCGAAGCAGCCGAAGCACCTCTTGCCGTAATGGAGGATTCGCTCTCGGCGCTCCGCCTTGCTGCGACCATGCCGGGGAGGTCCAACAGGAACCTCCTGAGCGACGTATACGTAGCGGCGCTCAGCCTCTATGCCGGCATCATGTCGGCCAACTACAATGTCGAAGCCAATCTGCCGGCCATAGAGAAGGCCGACCCGGCCTGCGCATCAGAGATGCGCCTTCGCGCCGCGGCCATCCTCTCCGAGGCAGAAGACATAAAGTGTTCGATCATCGATCGTGACTGAGAATAATGGAAAGCGCAAGATGCAAAGCCTTTATTGAATCAGTTGACCGCGGCAGCTTCAGGGCGGCAGCCGAGGCTCTCGGATATACACCGTCCGCGGTGAGTCAGCTTGTCGCGGCTCTTGAGAGAGACCTGGGCCTCAATCTGCTCTCCCGTACAAGGAAGGGAGTGACCATTACGGAGGAGGGCAAAAAGCTCGTCCCGATAGTCCGTTCCTACCTCGCCCGTGAGAAGGAGATGTATGAGCTCGCGTCAGAGATACAGGGTCTCTCGATCGGTAACCTGACGATTGCCGCATATCCGAGCGTTGCCACGACATGGCTGCCCGAGGTCGTACGTACATTCCAGCGCGACTACCCTGATGTGCAGTTCAGCATAATGGAAGGCATCCGTTACGAGATCTTCAAACACCTCGATGACCATGTTGCCGACATGGGATTCATGGCATACGCCGAGCCGATGGACTACGAATGGACGCCGCTGGCAGAAGAGGAGATAATCGCGGTAGTGCCCGAGAACCACAGGCTTGCCAACGCGAAGGCCTATCCTATAAAGGACTGCGAGATCGATAATTTCATAATGACCTCATGGGGCAAAGACGTAGAGATCCAGAGCATATTCAGAAAGTTCAATATTGAACCTAATGTGAAATACACGACCTATGATACTCCGGCAACCCTGGCGATGGTCAGGATGGGACTCGGAGTTACGCTGGTCAATGAGCTTTCGGCCCAGTACTGGAACGAGCATCTGGTCAAGCTCCCGCTAGATCCTCCGCAGAAGGTCGAGTTCGGCATCGCCTATACATCGCGCGATCACATGACAGCGGCTGCTAAAAAGTTTTACGACTACGCGGTCAAAACCATACGCTCCGAATAAGGGAGCACGTGTACAGGGCAGCACGATCCACAGCAGAAGATCTTTTAGCAACATGAAAACCAAATAAAAACTCCGGCTCATTACTGAGCCGGAATCTTTATTTTCGCTATTTTCAAGGATTTTCAATTATGTATGTCTGACTATTTGTCTTCTACGTTCTCAGCTGTCCACTCAGCTCCTACATACATTGCCATTGCTACTCCCAGTACGATTGCCTCAACGATCATGGTGTTACCTCCTTCTATGTATACGCCCCTCGGCCTTGTTCCTGAAGATCGGAGTCTTCGTATCGCCGTCCGGCGTCTCTCTTCTCTTCTTGTCTAGAGTATAGCCCCGTTTTTGATTAAAGTAAAACTATAGATTTTAATTACAGTGAATAGTAATACTTAACACAGAAGACCTGCAGTCTCTTTGACATGATCTGAGAATCAATTGCATGCGCTCTGAAAAATGTATGGATTTAATGACTTGTTAATTGTACAATCATGTCATCAGACAGGCGGCCCTGTAAGCGGCCGCTTCGGAAAAACATCTTACAGGAGGAATGAAAATGGATAAGTACGTATGTGACGTTTGCGGTTACGTTTATGACCCTGAAGTAGGCGATCCGGATAACGGAATCGAGCCGGGCACAGCATGGGAAGATGTTCCTGAAGATTGGGTATGCCCTCTGTGCGGAGTAGGCAAGGACAGCTTCAGCGCTGAATAATAGCGTGCCGGCTGCTCAAGCAGCAAACTGAATATTCAGAATGACAAAAGCCACGTGCCATGGGACTGTTCCAAAGGCGCGTGACTTTTTTCGTTCAAAGAAACAGCTGGCCTTGCCCGTTGATCAAAAGTCATGCTTTTTTGATTCAGACCGTTTGATAAGCATGACATCTGCCGAAGGTTCCTATTGATGGCAGCTGTTGCTGATCAAGAATGTCATGCTAATTGGGGCAGTTCAATCTGAAAAGCATGACATATGCTGTCCTTGTCGATCAATACCGGCCGTCGCTGATCAACAAAGTCATGCTAATTAGAGCAATTCAGCCTGATAAGCATGACATATGCTGTCCTTGCCAATCAATATCAGCCGTTGCTGATCAAGAATGTCATGCTTATATAAACAAGACGGCTTGAAAAGCATGACATCTGCCGATTTCTCCAGATAACATTGGGTAGCTTCTCATAAAGAAAGTCATGCTTATTTAACAAAACAGTCAGATAAGCATGATATCCATACAAGCCCATATTTGTGTGCAACTTTCCTTTAGGCAAATGATTCGGTCTGCTCCGAGAACCCCGCGCTGGTGACGGGGCAAATCCAACGCCCGGGCACCAGCTGCAAGGCGAGGGTGATCGGCTAAGCAGACCCCGGGAGTGCACAGGAGCACGACCGGGTAGTAGTGGAGATAATAGCTTGCGGGAGTTAATGGAAATGCGGATTTGAGCGCGCACGGGATAATGTGTCCCCGGCATATGCGGTGTTCCCGTGCGTGCTGCGAAAGCTTCCGGCTTTTCTTTACATTAGGGGATCAGCCAAGTCTCAATTATGTTCCGCAAAGGAATAAGACTAAACGATTGGTCCGGATTATCAAAAGTAAAGAAAAGATTAATGTTAGGTTTGTAACCGGCGGCCATATAGTCCGCTATTTTGTCTGAAACGTTATGCCTGTAGCGCTCCTCATCCATCAGGCCAAGATGTTCCAGTATGATCTCAGTCGTGTAGTCCTTTGTTGAAAGTGCAGTAAAATCGCTCTTGATCCATTTCCCGTTGCAGTAGTGCGGCAACTCATAGACATAAGGAATTCCGCAACTGTCAAATTCCGTTGCTATCATAGCTTCTGCTCTGGAACGGAACCATATTCCATCTGCTCTCTGCGCCTTAAAACTTTCGGGATGTTTCTCAGGATACCGCAATAGGAACTCATCTTTTTTTGCTTTGTTTTCTCTAAGCCATTGCTTGGCTCTTTCCGGATGTACAGATTCCGAATCACCAACGGTATTCTCAAACGAGCGGTACGTTTTTGGAAGCAATTTGCTGATCGTGTTTCTGTCATAATCAGCGTACCCGTCAATGAGTGATACCAGTAGTTTTATATCCTTTTCAAGAGCTTCCAGTTCCAACTCAAGTAATCGTGCCTCCTGTATCCTCCGGACTTCTTCATTATTGCATCCGCCAAGATACCTCCTTACTGCAGAACTATCGGATCCTTTTGGAACTTTTACATAGTAGTAATGGTGAGTGTTGCGTTTTGTTCTAAAAATAGTTTTGTTGCGGTATGGTTCGAGTGAAGCAAGTCTTTTGCGCTTGTTATTGGAAAGAGTTTGCAGGTGCTTCAATTCAGTTTTTAGATTGTTTTGCAGTTCTGTATTCATACAAAAATGCTATCGAAACCAGAAGAAAAACGCAAACAACGGGGTCACTCATTTCGACATAAAACTACCTTTCCTGATGAGTGATGTGGTAAACTATGCGTCAAGAGGAGATCCGGGAATAAGATGAAGACAAAATGGTTAGCGCCGGTGCTTTCGGCTCTCATGATGATGCTTCTGCTGACTTCGTGCAGCGGGAGCGGTGACGGTGAAAGCACAGTCGGCGGACTTTTGAAAATAGATAATTCGGCATGGCAATACAACGAAGATGATGACGTGTATTACCAGCTGGGCATACCGTACTGCTCGTCTCCTGCTGACGAATCGCTGGAGGAGCTCGCGATCTTTGTTCCGGGCGCGTACATGGACGGGACCGAAAACGAGGACGGCAGCTACACATGCGAGCTGAATGAATACGGCTGGGCAGGCGGTCATACGGTCAAAGACGCGCCGATCGTCATGCCTGTCAATACACCGGGTTACTCCGCACAGGAGCCGGTCACCGAGTACAAGAGCTTCAGCTATTACACCAATTCGGGCTTCGTTTATGTTCACGCAGGATGCAGAGGAAGAGACGCGGGAGCTCCCGCGGGAGTAACTGACCTCAAGGCTGCCGTAAGATATCTGCGCTACTGCGAAGAGGAAGACGGAGACATCCCGGGCGATACCTCTCAGATATTTGCCTTTGGCATGAGCGGCGGCGGAGCGCAGACTGCGGTGCTCGGATCTTCGGGAGACAGCGCTCTTTATGAGCCTTACCTCGAGGCCATAGGCGCAGTGGGCAGAACGAGCGATGCGATCCAGGGTGCCATGTGCTGGTGCCCGATCACCAATCTCGATACGGCGGATGAGGCTTACGAGTGGATGATGGGCTGCACAAGGAGCGAGCTCAGTGACAGTGATAAGGCTCTGTCCGACAGGCTGGCTCAGGCCTATGCGGATTATGTAA
>JAFUGO010000040.1 GCA_017469325.1 Mogibacterium sp.
ACTACTGGCATGAGCTCGACCGCGGCGTGATCCCGGAAGACGAAGTGCTAGAGCTGTTCTGCAGCAAAGCCCCGGATTACCGTGAACAGGTAAAGGAGGCATATGACAGAGTCGGAGAATGTGTCGAAAAGCTCGACTGGCCCGTCCCTCTGATGGAGGACCTCAGAAAAAGAGGCTACCGAACGCTCTTTCTGTCCAATATGTCAGAGCACGTCATGGGGTCGAATCCGGAAGCCTACGACTTCACGGAGCATATGGACGGAGGGATCTGGTCCTGCCGCGCAAAGCTGATAAAACCCGATCCGGCCATCTTCATAAAGCTATTTGAGGACTACGGACTTGAGCCAGAAGAATGCATTTTTGTGGACGACCGCGCAGACAATATAGCTGCCGCGAAAAAGCTCGGCATGAAGGGCATCATCTTTAAGGACTGCAGGCAGCTTTTCGCAGATCTGGACAAGGCTTTAGAAAAGGACGGAGGGCACGATAAGATCAGCGTGCTTTGCTACGGTGACTCCAATACCTACGGCTACGATCCGTGTACATACGGGCGCTATCCTTATGAGAGGAGATGGACCTCGATCCTGCAGGAAAAGCTGGGTGATCACTATGAGGTGATCTCTGAGGGACTGAACGGAAGGACGACCGCATATGACCGTCCGGGCGCAGCCTGGAAGAACGGCATAAGCAGCTTCATCGCCTGTCTCGGGACCCACAAACCTGTGGACCATGTGATACTGATGCTCGGCACCAACGACTGCCATTCGGGACTTGGGCTTAAGGCAGAAGATATTGCTCACGGCATGGAAACCCTGGTCGGTATTATCGAGCAGGAGGCTCCCGGACTTCAGGGCTATATACCCGAAATAACAGTCGCCGTACCGGCGCCTATAAGCGGTGATCTTACGGCATCGCCTTTCGGGCTTGAGATGACAGAGGAGTCCGCGCAGAAATCGCGCGATATAGAGCCTTTATACCGTGAGATAGCCGAAAGGCATTATTGCGGATTTGTAAGCGCGGCTGAAGGGGTCGAAGTATCGGCAGACTGTCTTCACCTTACAGAGAACGGACATGCTCAGATGGCGGATCTGATGTATCACGCGGTCAAAGGCGGAAAATACACCTGTCCGCGGAAATGAGAAAAGGATAGATGATATGCACGAACTTACAGAACTCATCAGGAATGACATGAAGCCGGCGCTCGGAGTGACCGAACCCGGAGCCATCGCCTTTGCCGTATCGACTGCAAAGAAGCATACAGAAGGCGAGGTAAAGAAGGTAAAGCTCTCACTCAACAGCGGCATGTTCAAAAACGCGTTCACATGCGGCATACCCGGAAGCGCAGAAGTAGGCAACTATCATGCCGCGGCGCTCGGAGCAGTGGCTGCCGATCCGGATAAAGGCCTTGAATGCCTTGAGGGAATCACGGATGAAGAGGCTGCTGCCGCGAAGGCCATGGTGGAAGACGGCCGGATCGAAGTCATAATGAAAGAGATCACGAGCCGCATTTTCATCGGGGCAAAGGTGATAACGGATAAAGGCGACGCCTCCGTTACCATACGCGACGCGCACACAAATATAGTGGAGATAAAGGAGAACGGAGTCGCGGTGTTTGAAAAGGAAGATGCCGGGCATGACTCTCATGATCAGGCCGGAGACGATGATACTCCGCTGATCCATAAATACACGCTGCAGGAGCTCTATGATTACGCGGCTTCGGTACCGGTGTCCGAGATAGAGTTCATCAATAAGGCATTCGAGCTGAACATGGCGCTTCTTGAAGAAGGCCTCGCCAGCGGCAAGACTACATACGGTCCGTATCTTCTGGCAGCAAACGGGGGAACTGTCGTCGGAAGCGACGAACAGAAGACAGCGTCCCTGATGTGCAACGGCGCGATCGAAGCCAGAGTCCTGGGCCTGCCGAGCCCGGCGATGAGCATAACCGGATCGGGAGCTCACGGGATCATCGCGACTATGCCTCTTTACGCGGCGTACAAGGTGAACGGATATACAGAAGAGCAGCTGCTCCGCGCAACGGCGCTCAGCTATCTGATCTGCATGTATATAAAGGAGTATTCGGGCAAACTGTCCGCGTTCTGCGGATGCGCCATCGCGGCAGGCACGGGAATGGCGTGCGGCCTTGCCATGATGAGAGGAGCCGGCACGGATGTTATGGCTAAGGTCATAAACAACATGGCGAGCTCCATAACCGGCATGATATGCGACGGAGGCAATCAGGGCTGCGCCATGAAGGGAGTGGTCGCGGTCGATGCCGCATGACAGTCGGTAAACATGGCGATGAGCGGTGTATATATTTATGATGTCCATGGTATAAACGGCGGAACGCCTGAAGCTACCATGCGCAATATGGGGCTTATCGCCTCACCGGGTATGACCGGGACGGAGAAAACCATAATCGACATACTCGAGTCAAAA
>JAFUGO010000041.1 GCA_017469325.1 Mogibacterium sp.
AGTCAGCCGGAACGAAGCATCCGATCTGCGCCATAAGGACGATGACCGCCGTCTGTCTCATGTAAGTAGATTTACCGGACATATTAGGTCCGGTGATTATGAGCATGCTGCTTTTGTCCAGGTCTATGTAAGTGTCATTGGACACGAACATGCCGGCTCCGAGGAGCTGCTCTACGGCAGGGTGTCTGCCCTTTCTGATATCTATTACATCGCCGTTGTTGACGAGCGGCTTCACGTAATTGTTTGCTGCCGCAGTTTTTGCAAAGGATATCAGCACGTCAAGGGACGCGATCGCGGCCGATGCCTGTTGCAGCTGTGATATATAAGGCTCAGCCGCAGATCTGATGCGTCTGAATTCCTCATATTCTATCTTGTTTATCCTGGCCTCTGCGGTGAGTACCAGGTCTTCTTTCTCTTTTAATTCAGGTGTGATGTACCTCTCGTTGTTGACGAGAGTCTGTTTGCGGATGTAATGATCGGGCACCTTGTCTATCATGCCCTTGCTTACATCGATGTAATAACCGAAGACCTTGTTGTATCCGACTCTCAGAGTCTTGATGCCGGTGCGCTCTTTTTCAGTGTTCTCGAGTCCCGCTATCCATTCCTTGGCTCCGGATATGGAATCCTTGAGCTTGTCGAGATCCTTCGAGTATCCCGGTTTGATGATGCCGCCTTCTGTTATGCCCTGAGGAGGCTCGTCGCAGACCGAGCGCTCGATCAGATCGTGCAGGTCTCCGAAATCAGAGATGTCATCGTTTATGTCTCTCAGCATAGGGGCTGAAAGAGAACAGAGCTCTTCCTTGATGTCAGGCAGCTGTGCGAGAGTCTTTTTGAGCGCTATGAGATCGCGGGCGTCCGCGCGGCCTGTAGCCACACGTGTTGTGAGCCTCTGAAAGTCATATACATACTTGAGGCTGTTTGAGATGTTATTGGAGATAAGCGGAGAGTCCTTCAGCACTTCTACCGCGTCGAGCCTGCGCTGTATCTCGTTTACATCAGTAAGAGGCTCTCTGAGCCATGAGCGGAGAAGCCTCCCTCCCATCGCCGTCTTCGTTTTGCCGATGACGCCCAGGAGAGAACCCTTTACATCTCCGTCGTAAATGGTCTCAAGAAGCTCGAGGTTACGGAGCGTAGATCTGTCGAGGTGCATGACTCCGCTGCTCTGTCTTATCGTGATATCCCTGAACTGGTCCAGATCGCCCTTCTGTGTCTCTCTGAGATACATCAGAAGAGCTCCGGCTGCGGATGTCATCTCCTCTCTTCCCTCAAGATCAAGAGGTATGAGAGACGACACGCCGAACTGCTCCATAAGGACATCCCTTGCGGTCTGATATTTGTAATATGAAGGATCGACCGCGTCCAGATAGATACTCATCATCTGGGTTGTGAGCGCCGAACCAACATCATCGGCGATATCCTCGCTTATGACGAGCTCTTTTACGTCAAGTACCGAAAGGTCGTTGAGCAGCCTGTCAAACGATATGCCGCTGCTGCTTTTTTCTGTCTCGTATTCGTAAGCGCTGAGCTCACCTGTAGTGATATCCGCAAGACATACGGCTGTCAGCTGATCGGATATGCATGAAGAGGCAATGTATACGTTGCTGTCTCCCCTGCCTGCCGAATCGATATCGAGAGTACCCGGTGTGTAGATCTTGGTGATCTCCCGCCTTACAAGGCCCTTTGCTTCGGCAGGATCTTCTACCTGTTCGCATACGGCGACCTTGTGCCCGTTATTGACCAGCCTGACTATGTACTGGTCTGCCGAATGGAACGGAACACCGCACATAGGCGCCCTCTCTTCCAGTCCGCAGTTGCGTCCGGTAAGAGTAAGCTCGAGCTCGCGGGACACTAAAATGGCGTCGTCAAAGAACATCTCGTAGAAATCGCCGAGACGGTACATAAGGATGGCGTCTTTGTACTCATCCTTTATGGCCATATATTGCTGCATCATCGGTGAGAGCTTTGCTTCTGCCATTTCAGTTATCCTTCGAATGCCACGCTGTTTATGCGGGGCTTGTTTTTACATAGATATAGGGGGAACAAAAGCTCCCCCTACATACTCTGATAGAACGTTTTTTTTGCAAGAGAGAATTACTTGTTGTTGTAAGCCTCAACGCCCATCTTGATGAGCTCGCAGGCTCTTCTCATCTTGTCCGGAGTGAGAACGTAAGCGATACGCATCTCGTTTCCGCCGAGTCCCTTTGTTGCATAGAATCCAGGAGCAGGTGCGAACATTGCTGTCTCGCCGTTGTCGTCGAATTCCTTGAGCATGAACATCAGGAAGTCCTCGATGTTGTCTACAGGGAGCTTGCATGTCATGTAGAATGCGCCTGCAGGCTTCTGGCAAACTACGCCGGGGATCTTGGAGATCTCTTCATAAGCAGCGTCTCTTCTTGCCTCATACTCTGCCTTAGCTTCGTCATAGTAGCTCTTGTCCATTCTGTACAGAGCTGCAGCACCAACCTGCTCGAGTGTAGGTACGCAGAGTCTGCCCTGAGCGAGCTTCAGCAGTGCCTGCATGAAGTCCTGATTCTTGGAGATTGCAGCACCGATTCTTGCGCCGCATGCAGACCATCTCTTGGATACGGAGTCAACGATAACGACTCTGTCTGCGATGTCATCGAGCTGTCCGAAGGAGTGAGCTTCTGCTCCGTCATATACGAACTCTCTGTAAACCTCGTCGGAGATGATCCAGAGGTCGTGCTCCTTAGCGATGTCGCCGATGAGTCTCATATCTTCGAGTGTCAGAACTCTTCCTGTAGGGTTGCCAGGCGAGAGGCAGCAGATAGCTTTTGTCTTAGGTGTGATAGCAGCCTCGATGAGGTCTCTCTTAGCCCAGTTGTATCCGTCTTCAGCAGATGTTGTCAGCGGAACAAGAACACCACTTACCTCGTTGCAGAATGTATTGTAGTTGGTGTAGAAAGGCTCAGCGATGAGAGCTTCATCACCAGGGTTGAGGAGAGCTGTGAAAGCAAGGATAAGAGCCTCGGAACCTCCGTTTGTGATGAGGATGTCCTTTCTCTCATATTCCATGTTGAAGTCTCTCTTCATGTAGTCGATCATTGCGTCGCGCAGTTCGTCGATACCCTGGGACTCAGCGTAAGCGATGACCTTCTTATCGAACTTTCTGATTGCGTCCATGAAGCATGGAGGTGTTTCGATATCCGGCTGGCCGATGTTGAGGCGATAGACTGTTTTGCCATGTTCTCTCTCGGCTTCAAACGCGAATACGTTGAATCTTCTGATTGGCGAGAACTGCATTGCTGCACATCTTTTTGATACTTCCATTTTGAATCTCCTTACATGTTTTAAAGCGATAAAACTAGGGTTAATTTAAAGCATTTAAATTATCTGTTTAATCCGGTGTGCGCTTCTTTAACGGTGTCGCTCACACCTACTTCATTATCGCACTTTTCAGACGAAAGTAAAAGCAAATATTCAATATTTCCTTTGGTTCCTTTGATCGGCGAATAAGAAAGTGCACGGGGGTACAATCCCGACTCCTCCGCATAGGAAATGACATTCCGTATGACCTCCTCATGCACGGAAGGCTCCCTGACTATTCCGCCCTTTCCTACCTGCTCCCTGCCGGCCTCAAACTGCGGCTTTACAAGGCAGAGTATGAGCCCGTCTCCGGAAAGGACTTTCGCGGCGACCGGAAACATGTGCTTAAGCGATATGAAGCTGACGTCTATCGAGATAAGGTCTACGGGTTCTTCGATCAGCGCAGTGTCCATATACCTTATGTTCGTCTTTTCCATATTTACGACGCGGTCATCAGTACGGAGCTTGTAGTCAAGCTGGCCGTAGCCGACGTCCACCGCGTAGACTTTCACTGCTCCGTGCTGAAGCATGCAGTCGGTGAATCCTCCGGTGGAGGCTCCCATGTCCATGCAGACCGCTCCGCTGCAATCAACGCCCCACTCTTCTATGGCTTTCTCGAGCTTGAGTCCGCCCCTGCTTACGTACGGGCATTCCTTGCCTTTTACCTGAACATCGGCTTCTGTGTCGAAGCGTGATCCGGGTTTGTCTTCGAGTCTGCCGTCAACGGTAACGAGGCCCGCCATGATGGTGCGCTTGGCCTTTTCGCGGGATTCGGCAAGCCCGTTATTAACAAGTAGTACGTCCAGTCTTTCTTTCATTCCTAATGATCCCTGCTTTCAAGAGACGATGCGAGCTTTATAAAGAACTCCGCGTCCTCACCGTATCCGGACAGAGAGCTTTTGGCTTCCTCCGTAAGGCGGTGAAGCTCCTGCTTTGCTGCATCCAGCCCGTGTACATAGGCGTAGTTGCATTTGCCCTGTTCTTCATCCTTGCCGAGCGTCTTGCCCATCAGCTCCTGATTGCCTTCGATATCGAGGATGTCGTCAAGGATCTGAAAAGCGATCCCGATGTCCGAAGCATATACTGTGAAGGCATCGAGAGTCCCATCCGGAGCGCCGGCAAGCATCAGCCCCGCGCGGACCGGTGCGATGATGAGATCGGCTGTCTTATGCTCTTCTATGTATCTGACCAGCTCAGCGGTAGCTTTCTTATTCTCGCCGAGCACGTCAGCTGTCTGACCGGCGATCATTCCGCGGGATCCGGCTCTTGACAGGATCTCATGCGCCGCCTTGACGTGACAGATCATCTTTTCAGGATCGTCTGTGTATCTAAGCGGCTCCGCGGTCAGAGTCTCAGCGGCGGTCGAAAGAAGACCGTCACCTGCAAGTATGGCCATGGCCTCGCCGAAGACCTTGTGGTTTGTCGGCTTGCCGCGCCTCAGTTCGTCGTTGTCCATTGCCGGAAGATCATCATGTATGAGTGAATATGTGTGTATATACTCGAGAGCCAGAGCATAAGGGAGCGCTTCTTCTGCGGAACCTCCCGCGAATTCGCACGAAGCGAGCAGGAGGACAGGCCTGAGCCTTTTTCCTCCTACTTCAAGGCTGTATTTCATTGCCTCGGCCAAAACGGCCGAATGCTCCGGATAATCTCCGATAAGGCCGGTCAGTCCGGAGTTGATGATCTCTCTGTATTCATCAAAGCTGCGCATCTTTAAGTTCTCCGTCTTCATAGATCTGTATTTTCTGCTCGGCACTGTCGAGTATCTCTTTGCAGTGCTCAGCTTCCTTCATGCCTTCCTCAAAAAGTCTGAGAGAATCCTCAAGCGTGGTGGTCTGCCTGCCTATCTCCGAGGCGGCGTTCTGAAGCTTCTGCAGTGATTCAGTGAATGTCTTTTCTGCCATGTTTATGCCCTTTCGATCAGTCCTTGGTAACCTTAGTGACTTTGGCGGTGAAGCTTCCGTCGCTCATTCTGACTCCGTATTCTTCACCTTCTCTTATATCTTTAACCGATGATATGACTTTGCCGTCTGTGCCTGTAACAGCCGCGTATCCCTTGGACAGGACGTTGCGCGGATCGTTCTCTTTGAGGATGATGACGGCTTTGTCCACCATATTGCGCGCTTCGGATATACGGGATCGTATATTGGCTGACATAAGCGCCTTTGAGCTGTCAAGTACGCGCCTTTCCGCCGCTATCTTCTGACCCGCGGATACCGCCAGCATATCCATGCTCTTTGCTATCTCTTCTCTAAGCTTGTGAGTATCCATCACAGCCATATCAGCGGCGGCCGTAGGGGTCTCCGCCCTGGCATCGGCGACAAAATCGCTGATGGAAAAGTCGACTTCGTGCCCTACCGCGCTTATTACCGGGATGGCCGATGCGAATATCGCTCTGGCGACTTCTTCATCGTTGAATGCCGCGAGGTCCTCAGCAGAGCCTCCGCCTCTTCCGACTATGAGTGTATCGATGTGCAGGCCGCTTTCGCTGATCCTGTTTGCCTTTTCTATGTTATCGCATATGCTGCTCACGGCGCCTATTCCCTGCACAACCGTAGGAAAGATCACGATGTCGGTAAAATCGTTCTTGGCTGTGGCGATCTTGCGGATATCCTCGATCGCCGCTCCCGTGGCCGATGTGATCACTCCGATGCGGTATGGGAAGGACGGTATCGGTTTCTTGTATTTCTTGTCGAAGAGCCCTTCCTTCTCGAGCTTGTCGCGGACACGTCTGAACTCAGCGGCAAGGTCTCCTTCACCTGCGGCCTCTACGTACCTGATGCTAAGAGAGTAAGTACCGCCGCGCGCATAAGGACTGATATCGCATACAGCGACTATCTTTTTCCCGTTCTGTACGAGCGACATGTCTATCTTAGCGGCATTCGAGCCCCAGATGGCGCAGCGTATCTGGCTGTCGGCATCCTTGAGCGTCAGATAGTAATGCTGACCGCTTCTGTTGAGGCCGGATATCTCTCCCTCTACCGGAAGTCCGTGAAGATTGCGGTCATCGCGCAGCTTCTTTGCGATATATTCATTTACCTGTGTTACTGTTACGGGTCTCATATTTCCTCTTGGCCAGTCTGGCCGTACCGACTGCGTTGTCGCTGCTCAGTACCGGATCTCCGAAAATGATATCCGGATCCCCTTCTTTTCTTAAGCATTCGGTCAGCGCGCGTACCGTTCTGCTGGATGCGACTCCGCCTGCCATGCAGACTTTGTTTATATCGTATTTTCCGGCAAGATCTGCGGCGGAATAATAAAGAAGCTTAGCTGTATTTACGAAGAGCTCAGCCGCGGCTTCCGCAGTATTGCCGCCGTCATATCTCATCAGACAGGTCTCTGCTCCAGACAGATTGAACCATCCGTCATTGATCTTTATGCGCGGAAGTATCGTGTTTTTCCTTTTGAGTGCGTCCCTGAAAGTCTCCTTTTCGAGAACTTCATATGCCATACTGTCAAGAAAAGGACCTGACGGGAACGGCAGTCCGGATGCGACTCCGAAGCGGTCTATCAGCTGGCCGACCGCGATATCTTTGGTGCCTCCGACTATCTCCATGCTGTAGCCGTCTTCATCAGCCTCACAAAGAAGGAATTCCGTCGTGCCGCCGCTCAGGTGCATAAACAGTACTCTTTCACCGGTATCCTCCGGAAGAACGGCAGCGGCATGACCCTCCTGATGTGAGAACCTGAAGACCGGAAGCTTCATCGCTGCTCCGAGCGATACCGCGAGATTGGTTCCGGCCATGAAGCAAGGCATGTACGAGCCCTCCTGCCTTCTCGGCTTGTCCGACACTCCTATCGCTTTTATATCTGCGGGATCCGTCTCTTTGAAGATCTCCTCAAGATAAAGAGGGAGACGTCCGGAGTGTCTGAAAAAAGCCTCGGACTGTCTGAGTCCGCGGCTTCCCTGAGGCACTTCAAGAAGAACCGCCTTCTGTATCTTCACATTACCGTCCTGACCTATGACGGCTACGGAAGTCCTGTAATTCGATGTGTCTATACCGAGGTAAGATCCCATGTTTTTCAGATCTGCTTTGAGATCTTTCCGAGAACGGAGTTGATGAAGGCGTAGGACCTTTCATCTCCGTACTTCTTTGCTAGATTGACAGCCTCGTTTATTGAGACACTTACAGGTATGCTTTCGACATAGAGCATCTCTGCAACAGCTGTCCTGAGTATGGCAAGATCTGTCTTCGCGATCCTGTCGAGCGTCCAGTTATCGAGATGCTCAGTGATGAGCGCGTCTATCTCTTCGTGGTGATCCTGAACGGCGTTGAGCGTCTCTGCTGCCTGGCTTTTGCCGGCTGCTTTTACGCTTTCTTCCACGATGCTGAGATCCTCAACATTGAAATCCCCTGTCATATCCATCTGATATACAAGCTGCATCGTTTTTTCTCTGATGGTTTCTCTTTTCAATACGTCTCCTTGCCAGTCCGTAAAGACTGTTATTCTTCTTTCTTATCGATTCCTTCAACTATAATGTTTATTGCTTTTACATGAAGATCGGTGGAATCTTCTATGTCTTTTTTAACTTTGCTCTGTATGTCGTAACAAAGCTGAGGTATGTTGACTCCGAAATATACGATGATGCCGCAGTTAATGGTCAGACCGTCGTCATCCACGTTTATATGTATCCCGGTGTCCGAGACATCCCTTCCCATCGCCTTCTGGAGAGTTCCCTGGAATCCTATGTCAGGGAATCTGCTTACGGAGTCGAATGAGAATATGTCCTTCTCTATGATACCGTAAAGATCGAGCTCATCATTCATCGCTTTCATCCTCTCTTTCAACGATATCGATGCGGATCTTTTCGATACGGCGATCCTTTACGGAGAGTATCGTGAAGTCGTAATCACCGTAAGGAACAGCCTGGTATTTGACATTTTCGCGAGGTATCTCGCCGATAAGGTCGATGATAAAGCCTCCGATGGTCTCGCTGGTCTCCGATTCGAGCTCGACACCGGTCTCTTCCTCGAGATCGTCGAGATAAACATTTCCATCAACGATAAATGTAGTATCGTTAACTTTCTCGATTATACGGTCTTCCTCGTCGAATTCGTCGTCGATATCGCCTACGATCTGTTCGATGATGTCTTCGACAGACACGATACCGCTGAATCCGCCGTATTCATCGATAAGTATGGCGAGATGCTGTTTCTCTATCTGAAGTTCTCTGAACAGAGAATCTATATTCTTGGTCTCAGGTACAAAATACGCAGGTCTCAGAAGTTTTCTGATGTCTACGTTGTCAAAGCCCTTCTTTGTAGCGTTGTACAGATAGTCCTTGATATGGAGTATGCCCTGGATGTTGTCCGGATCGCCCTTGTATACCGGGATCCTTGAGTGAGTCAGCTCCATGAGCTCCTCAAAGTACTCGCTCCTGTCGTCATCGAGGTCGAACATGAATACGTCGGTACGCGGAGTCATGATCTCATAGGCGAGCAGGTCGTCGAACTCGAAGATCGAGTCGATCATCTTG
>JAFUGO010000042.1 GCA_017469325.1 Mogibacterium sp.
ACAGCAGCAGGCCGTAGTTAGGAAGCGGCCAGTACGTCTTCGACGTTACGTTCTCTGCCGCGTCGCTGTCATCTCTCAGCTGCTGCATCGCAGGAAGCAGCCTGTCCCGGATAAGCCCGGCATCCTTCTCATAGTCCTTTCCTTCAAGAAGGTCCATAGCTTCGAGCAGCGAATCGACATCTTCATATATGCGGTCGGTCTGCTGTGACAGAAAACCGATCATGTTCTCCTAAAAGCTGCATGGAATGCCGGGTACCGCGTTTCTCTTATCCGTAAGGTTGCGGGCAAGTTCTGCAGTGTAACGCTCTATGGCCGGAGCTATCCTCTTCATGGCCATAGATCTCATAGTCTTCGCCTCTATGCATATGGTCTTACAGTAGTTCTCGAGCATTACCTCGCAGCGCGACTCGAGTTCGGGCCTTGTGAACACTCCCTGACGGATCAGCATGTCCACATTTTTCTCATCAAGAAGGTGCGGCACGCAATCCGCAGTCGTCCTGTAGTTTGCAAGCCCCCTTCTTTCTGCCTCAGCGATCCACTCATCCGTATATCCGTCTCCGTTGAATATGATGCGCCCGTGCTCTTTAAGAGTCTCTCTTACCAGGCCGTATATCTCAGCCACCTTGTCTTCCGCAGACTCAAGCCTGTCGGCAAAGTATTCAAGCGAATCGGCGACCGCGCTGTTGATTACAGTATTTGGGAAAGACAGGCCGCCCATCGATCCCGGCATCCTGAATTCAAACTTGTTGCCGGTGAACGCGAACGGAGATGTCCTGTTTCTGTCGGTGTTGTCCCTGCTGAAATCCGGGAGCACGACTGTCCCCAGCTTCATCAGAACATCGTCCTTCTTTTCATAAGGCTCATCTTCCTCGATAGCCTTGAGCACCGCTGTAAGCTCGTCCCCGAGAAAGATGGATATCACCGCAGGAGGAGCCTCGTTTGCCCCGAGCCTGTGATCGTTGCTTGCCGACGCGACAGATATCCTCAGAAGATCCTGGTATTCGTCCACCGCCCTGATAACCGCGCAGAAGAACAATAGAAACTGCGCGTTATCGTGCGGTGTATCACCGGGCGCTATCAGATTGATACCGGTGTCGGTGGAGAGTGACCAGTTGTTATGTTTGCCGCTGCCGTTCACCCCCTCAAAAGGCTTCTCGTGAAGGAGAGCAACGAAGTCGTGGCGTTCCGCCACCTTCTTTATCATTTCCATTACCAGCTGGTTCTGGTCAGCTGTAACATTTACCTTTGTATATATGCACGCGAGTTCGTGCTGCGACGGCGCCACCTCATTGTGTTCTGTCTTGGCAAGCACGCCGAGCTTCCAGAGTCCGTCATTGAGCTCTTCCATGAACCTGCTTATCTCGGGCTTGATAGGTCCGAAGTAGTGGTCATCGAGCTCCTGTCCCTTTGGCGGCATGACTCCAAACAGTGTGCGGCCGGTGAATCTGAGGTCGGGCCTCAGCTCATAAAGCTCATGCGGCACAAGAAACTACTCCTGCTCCGCACCGGCTACCGCATGGACTCTTCTGACCGAATCGTTCCCGAGAAGGCGCAGCACCCTCAGGGCCTGCC
>JAFUGO010000043.1 GCA_017469325.1 Mogibacterium sp.
AGCTTGCGGAGCGGCTCATTGACCGATGGGTGCTCAACAGCGGAGGTCACGATCGACTTTTTGCGCTTGCCGAATTTCTTTGCAGCGCCGAAGATCGCGGTATTGTTCGATTCAGTGGCACCCGATGTAAAATAGATCTCGTTCGGTTTCGCGGCGTTGATGCAGCCCGCAACTATCGCCCTTGCTTCGTCGAGCACTTCCTGTGTGCGCTGTCCGTCGCTGTGCAGACTGTTAGGGTTGCCGTTGTATTCATCAATACATTCGATGAATTTTTCTTTTGCCGCTTTGCTCATGTAAGTCGTTGCGGCATTGTCAGCGTAAACTCTCATTAATTATCCTCCTGCAATATCCGTATAAACCGGCTGTATGCCGTTTTATGGCTAGTTGTTATTATCTTCCGGTCCGCAGCTCTCGCAGTAATCTCCGAGCATCTTCTTGCGGTTGCCGCTTATTATGTCTTCAAGTGTTATAGCGCCAAGATAGTCCTCTATCGCCTTGTCGAGGCCTGCCCAAAGAGGAAGCGTGCTGCATGTGGCAGCCTTATCGCACTGGACTCCGTCCTGCATTATGCAGTTTACCGGAGCAAGTGTTCCCTCTGTAAGAAGAAGGATCTCGCTTATATTGTAGTCCTGAGGTTCGCGCGCAAGTTTGTATCCGCCGTTCTTTCCTCTGAGGCTCTTGAGCATCCCGCCTTTATTCAGAATTGAGATGATGCTCTCAAGATATTTCATGGAAAGGTTTTCTCTCTCTGCGATGTCCGAAAGAGATACATATCCATCTCCCTCGTTCCGCGCAAGATCGACCATTACCGTAAGCGCGTATCTGCCCTTGGTAGATACCATCATGGCTTTATCCTCCTTCTTTCTCCTCAGGGCATAAAATGCACCCTGAACGCCAGATAAATCCTACTCTTTTGGTAGGAATATGTCAACCGCATTTTTATAATCAACACCCTCTCCGCGAATAAGCTATTCATTGTAAATAAAGTAACAATCAGCCAAAAACCGCTGATTTTCATTGTTTTTTGACATTGACAGCCCTTATAATATATTTGGAGAAAATCGGAAAACGTTTAATCATATGCATTTATCGGAGGAATAATTAATTAATGTCTATCTTGTATAACGCGATAGCCTTCCTGGGCGGACTGGCTATGTTCCTTTACGGAATGAGAGTCATGGGCGACGGCCTCAAGAGCTCATCCGGAGGAGCAATGAAGACCGTACTAGCGAAGATGACCAACAAACCGGCAATGGGCTTCCTGCTCGGTATGCTCGTAGCTTGTATCATACAGAGCTCTACGGCGACCATCGTCATTACGGTAGGTCTTGTCGGCGCGGGACTTCTCACATTCCATCAGTCGGTGGGGATCGTTCTCGGCGCAAACGTAGGAACCGCGATCACGGCACAGATCATCCGTCTCATGGACGTTAGCTCGGGCATGGACAGCCCGCTCTACTTCTTCAAGGCAGACAACCTGGCCCCTCTCGCCCTTGTGATCGGCATTGTGTTCATAATGTTCGTAAAGTCGAGTTCGGCAAAGACCGCGGGGTCTGTAGCATGCGGATTCGGAATACTGTTTATGGGCCTCATCTACATGAGCAACGTAGTATCGGGCTTCGGTGATTCTCTCAGCTCGCTCCTTACGGCATTTGAAGACAACATATTCCTCGGCTTCCTCTCCGGTATACTCGTTACCGGAGTCGTACAGAGCTCATCAGCTGTAGTAGGTATCATACAGTCCATCGCCAGCTCGGTAGGTGTCACCTTCGGAGCGGTATTCGCGGTAATAATCGGTGTCAACATCGGAGACTGCCTCACCACTTATCTTGTAAGCCGCATCGGAGCCAAGCCGGTCCAGAGGCGTACGGCAGCCATCCATATAGTATATAACGTATTCGCGGCGCTGCTCTGCTTCCTGCTGGTATTCATCGGCAGATCCACGGGCATCCTGACCGATGAGTTCTGGAACGCATCCCTCAATTCAGGCGGAGTCGCCAATATCCACGGATTCTTCAGGCTCGTGCCGGCTGTTCTGCTTCTGCCTTTAACAAAGGTATTTGAAAAGATCGTATGCAAGCTCATACCTGAAGAGCCTGTTGCCGATGAAGACAAGAGCGCCATTGCAGCTCTTGACGCACTCGATGAGCGTCTCTTTACCTCACCTGCCCTCGCGCTCGATGCGGCAGAGAGAGTAGCAAGAGAGATGAGCGGAATAGCGGCACACAACTTCGATGCCTCGGTACAGCAGATATACAATTACGACCCTAAGCGTGACGGACGCATAGAAGAGCGCGAGAATCTGCTCGACAACATGACGGACGCATCAAACAAATACATGGTATCGCTCGCTCCTCACGTTACACGTGACATAGACAACCTGCATCAGAACCGCGTGCTCAAGTCCATAATATGCTATGAGCGTATAGGCGATCTCGCTGTTGATATAGCAGAGGAAGTCGAAAAGATGAGGTCTGAGAACAAGCAGTTCTCAGAGACCGCGCTGGCCGAACTCAGAGTCGCCTTTGACGCAATATACGAGATCATGGACATCACTTCCGAAGCATTCAAATACAAGAATGCGGCCCTCGCCGCAAAGGTAGAGCCTCTTGAAGAAGTCATAGACGATCTCGTAGAAGAACTGAACGCAAGGCATCTGTACAGGATGGTCGCAAGGACCTGTGACCCTGTTACAGGCATCCATTATCAGGCGATACTCTCATGTATAGAGCATATCTCGGACAAGTGCAGTGATATAGCCATATACGTACTTGAGCGCGAGAACGCCGGGATCTTCGGCCAGGAGCACTCATATGTACATGAGCTCCACCACTCAAACAACGAGTCATATCTTCAGGATTATGATGAAGCGCGTACAAAGTACCTCGGTCTTCTGGATAAGATCCCTGAGGAGGTTTCCAAAAAGGATATTTCCGAAATCGAAGAACCGGCAAAAAAAGCTAAGCCCTCCAGAAGAAGATCTTCAAAGTAGTATCTTAAAGCAGAAAAGCCTTCGCGGACGATGATCCGCGAAGGCTTTTTGATTGTGTTTCATTAATTATTGGGATCCGGTCTGTCCGGCTGATTCCCCGGACTACTCAGCTTTGACTTTCTTCCAGCTGTCGCTGTAGAGCTTTGTAGCTGCCGGATCGAGAGTTACCAGCGATTCGCATCTCGCTATCGTCTCCTCATCAGGGAAGACAGCTTTCTCGTTCAGATATTCCTCATCGATCAGATCGAGAGCAGCTTCGTTAGGCGTTGTGTAGTAGAGATAGTCGAAGTTCTTGGCTGCGACTTCGGCCTTGCAGAGGTAGTTGATCCAGGCCTCCGCGTTCTCTTTATTGACCGCTTCTTTAGGTATAACCCATGAATCTACGAAGAATTCCGATCCTTCCTTAGGAACGACGAATTCGACGTTCTCGTTTAGGTCCTTTGTATAGATGTACTCGCCGTTCCAGACGACTCCCACAGCGGCTGATCCGTTGGCCAGAAGGTCGCGGGCCGAATCGTTCGCGTATTTATATAC
>JAFUGO010000044.1 GCA_017469325.1 Mogibacterium sp.
AAGGTGGTACGGCCTCGAAACATCACGCGTGCTGATAGAGTACGTTCCGCTGTTCCTGCCTAGAAGGGGAAAAGAGGAAGCACTCGAAAGGATCAAATAATGAAGACTCTGAAATTTGGAGAACTTGAAGAAGGAAGACAGGCCGGTCTCTATATCCTGGAGTCACCTGACGGAATGCGTGCTGCCGTGACCGATTACGGCGCGGCCCTGGTGAGCCTCGCCGTGCCTGATAAAAACGGCGTGATGCGCGATGTAGTGCTGGGCCATGATGATGCTGCCGGATATGAAAACGGAAGCGGCCATATGGGATCTACTGTAGGGCGCTTCGCCAACCGTATCGCCGGCGCTCATTTTGAGCTGAACGGCAAAGAATACGATCTGACCGCAAATGACGGATCAAACAGGCTTCACGTAGGCAGGGATCACTTCTAAGACAGGCTTTGGCCTGTAAAAGTGGGCTTCACAAGCGTCCGCTCGGGCGACATCATGACAGCTTATGCAGCTGAAAGCATCGCTGACAGGGATCCTACGCCGGGTCTGAGGGGACTTAACGATAATCAAGTTATCTTCACTCTGGACAGTCCGGACGGAGATCAGGGCTTCCCGGGGACTATGCATATCGAGGTGACGTATTCTCTGCCGGGAGACGGCGAGCTTCGCATAGAATACAGAGCCGTCACGGATGCGGATACGCCTCTGAATCTTACAAATCACAGCTATTTCAATCTGAACGGACATGACAGCGGTACGGTTTTGAAACACCTGGCCAAGATACACGCAGACAGCTATGCTCCTATAGATGAGAAGCATATCTCATGCGGAGGACCGGCCCCGGTAGAGGGCACCGCCTTCGATTTCCGCAGCGCGAAGCCTCTCGGATTCCACATAAATGCGGATGATGAGCAGCTGAAGCTCGGCGGGGGATATGATCATGACTTCGTAATCAACGGAGAGGGATACAGAGAAGCTGCTGTTCTCTGGTCAGAGGAAAGCGGTATCAGGATGGAAGTGTTCACAGATATGCCTGAGATGCAGGTATATACCGCGAACTTCCTTGACGCTGAGCCGGGCAAGGATGATGTATATTACGGAAAGCGCAGTGCCGTGTGCTTTGAGACGCAGTTCAGGCCTGATGCGATCAACAGCAAAGACGAAAGCGTACGCGAGTCCTGCATCCTAAAGGCAGGCACTGAGTTTAAAAGCGTGACCACATACAGGTTCAGTACACCTGAAGTAAAGTAAACTAAAAAGGGGACTGTCACATTCTTCAATGAGACAGCCCCCGGATTTATTTATAAGTGCTATCGGCTAGATATCGAGAAGCTTTGAGTATTCTGCGAGTGCTCCGTCTGTTTCATGGGCGAGCACTTTTTTAGCGAGGACTTTACCGAGCTGTACGCCTTCCTGATCGAAACTGTTGAGGTTCCAGACGAATCCCTGGAACATGATCTTGTTCTCAAAGTGCGCAAGCAGAGCCCCGAGAGCTGCCGGATCAAGCACATCGCCGATGATGATGCTTGAAGGCCTGTTGCCGTCG
Source organism: Mogibacterium sp. (assembly GCA_017469325.1). The sequence continues at coordinate 1,538 of JAFUGO010000044.1, forward strand.
AAGTTCTTGTTGAGGTTGTCGTCCTCTTTGCCGCATGCGAACGCAACGATCTGTGCGGCAACATTTGCTTCGAGTTTCTTCTGGATTGTGCTTCCCTGGATCTCAACATCCGTACCGGTCTGGTTCTCTCTGAAAGCGATGAACTGCAGCGGAACGATGTCTTTGCCCTGGTGCAGCAGCTGATAGAAGGAGTGCTGTCCGTTCGTTCCAGGCTCGCCGAAGAGCACCGGACCTGTCTTGTAATTTACAGGCTCGCCGAAGCGGTTGACCGATTTTCCGTTGGACTCCATGTCGGCCTGCTGCAGATGAGCTGGGAACCTTGTGAGTGCCTGTGCGTAAGGCAGTACGGCTGTGCTTTCATAGCCGAGGCAGTTTCTCTCATAGACTCCGATAAGAGCATCGAGCATGGCAGGGTTCTCCGAAGGATCGGCTTTGGCTGCCAGTCTGTCTGCTTCAGCGGCACCGGCAAGGAATTCATCGAATACGTCTGAGCCGAAGGCGAGTGACAGGACAGCTCCGCCAACTGCGGAAGTGGAGGAGTATCTGCCGCCGATATAGTCATCCATGAAGAATGCCGCGAGATAATCGCTGCTCTTCGCGAGAGGTGAAGTCTCGCTTGTGACCGCGATCATATGCTTTGAAGGGTCGAGTCCCGCGCTTGTAAGAGCGTTCTTTACGAATGCCTCATTTGTGAGAGTCTCAAGCGTTGTGCCTGACTTGGATACGAGTATGAACAGGGAATGCGCTACATCGATCGAATCGAGAACGTTGACTGCGTCATCAGGGTCGACATTGCTTATGAATTTAGCGTCCATGAGGAGTTTTCCCCTCGGTCTTGCCCAGTTTTCAAGGGCGATATACATGGCGCGCGGACCGAGGTCGCTTCCGCCGATACCGATCTGTACTACAGTCGTAAACTTATCGCCGTCAGCGTTGCATACTTCTCCGGAGTGGACTTTGGCTGCAAACTCAGCGATCTTTGCCTGCTCGCCTGTATAGAACTCTCTCTTGTCTACACCGTCAGCGATGACAGCGTCACCGAGCTGGCCTCTTGTGAGGTGATGGAGGACCAGTCTCTTCTCACCGGTGTTGATCATAGCGCCGTTATAGAGCTCTTTGAATTTTCCTTCAAGATCCGATTCCTTTGCGAGATCGGCAAGCATTCCGAGAACTTCGTCATCTACCTGCTTTGCGGCATAGTTGTAAATAAGTCCGCAGCCCATAGGTACCGAATACTCTTTTACGCGCTCGCCGCCTTTTTCTCCCGAAAGGACGTCTCTCAGGTCTACGCGGTGGTCTGATGACATAAGCGCTTTGTATGATTCAAGTGTGTCAAGATTTTTCCATTCTGCCATATTATGCCTCCGGGTCCCGGCAGCCATCCGGCCGCCTCATAGATTCTTATCAGTTCATTACTAAATTTACTACATCACCGCATGGTTTACAACAACGCGGTGACTCATGCATGAGCGCTTTTTACTCAAGCGACATGCTGAGTTCGGCGTATCCGTTGTCGTAGGTAAGGTGGCCGACGGAGCCGTTTATGATGGTGAATGACGGCTTGGTGTGACCAATGTCGGCATTCCAGATAAGAGGAACATCCAGGTCGCCGAAAACTCTCTCAAGCTGCTCAAGATAATCCATGTCGTCAGCGTCACCGGTAAAGCATGTCCTGCCTATGACTACGGCCTTCGCGTTATCAAAGAGTCCCATCTGTCTGAGCTTGGTCAGGGCATACATAAGATTCATTGGGTTGAGCTCAAAGTTGTCGAAGAACCAGATAAGCCCGTCTTCCTTATATCTTTCCGCAAATCCCGCCAGATCTTCGTAAGGGGTACCGGCTACCCAGTCTATAACGTCGATGCAGCCTCCGATGAGCCTGCCTGTGACGTCGAGCTCGAATTCTTCATGAAGCTCATATCCGCAGTCATCTTCCGAAGGGCCGCCTCTGAGAAGTGTCCATTCTACCGGAGTATCCATCTCATATTCTCCGGTCTCTTCGTTGAAACCCGTTGAGCAGTACATCTCGTATGACTGCTGCACCGGAAGTTCGCCCGAGATGACTGAAAGGGCATCGAACTGGAATTTGTGGAGCGGGCGCCAGTCCCACGCACCCGCGTTGACTCCGTATATGGTCGCTATATCCATTACAGTCGTCATGTATATTTCAATGGCAGTAGGGTCGGAATATCCGGAGAACCACTTCGGATTATCGCGGACCAGCTGCTGATCGATATACGGAAGCATTTCTATATTATAGTCGCCGCCCGCTGCGCTCATTATCATGTCGATGTCGCCATCCGCGATAAGTGAGTTGAATTCATCTCCGCGCATCTCTGCCGGAGCGGAAGGGCAGTCGTCGTTTCTGACGCTCTCAGTCTCATATGTTTCGAATCCGCACTCATGCAGAACATCGAGCGACATGTCAAAGAATTCTTCTTTGGATCCGACACCCGCGCTCGGTGCGCATATGCCGATGACAGATCCTTCTTTTGGGTATTCAGGGTAGATCATGGATCCATTCTCCTTTTCAAATAGTTTTTACAGACCGTATGAT
>JAFUGO010000045.1 GCA_017469325.1 Mogibacterium sp.
AAACCTTTCACTTAGCAGTGTGTCCCATTACCGGTTTTCTTTCTTTATAGCCCGAATCTATAAGACGCGAGTCTGGCTATAAAGAAAGCAAATCGACGCTGTTTAGAAAAATACCGACGGGGAAGTCCCCCGCCGGTAATTCTGTTTTTCTTTTGTCTCCCTGATGGAGTGGACTTTTTAGTAAGCCTCGCCCTTCTTGATAGCATCGTGCAGGAAGAGGAACGATGTGATGTAGCAGACGCATACTACTACGAATGTAAGAGTTCTGAGAGGCAGGCTCTTTACTACGAAGTATGCAAGGCAAACGCCGACTGCTCCGCCGATAGCCTGAGTCCAGCAAGCTACTGGGTCATAACGACCTTCCTGGATGAACTTAGGGGAGTTACCAAATGCCATCAGGAATGCGCAGGATCCCATCATAGCCGGGAATGCGCAGCCTGTGTCGAGTCCGAGCAGTACGCAGAGAGCCATGCAAGGTGCGTAGAGTCCAACGCCGATGGACATGAGTCCGCCGAGGATGAAGTTGACTACGATAGCGATGATCAGCTTGATGCCGCGGAGTCCGAGAGCTGTTCCGACTTCGCCGAACGGGCCAACACCGAGTACCTTGCAGAGCATTACTGTAGCAAGGATGAACATAGCTACGAACATAGCGTATCTAACTTTCTTACGGTTGAACTTGGATACAATGCCAGCAGCGAGGTAAGCGCCTGCGATGGAAGCAACGATCATGGATACGAGTGTAAGAAGATCCATGTCTACGAATCCGAAGAACAGGAAAGCCTCGATACAAACCGGAACTGTGTCTCCTACGTTCAGAGTACCAGGGATCAGTACGTCGTCTACGGACTTTGTCAGCTTGAATGCTGTTGTCGAAGGAGCGAAGGATCCGATTCCCAGTGTGTCGAAGAAGTTAGCAACGATTCCGATGATGATTGTCGAGATCAGGTTCTTCTTCTCCATACCTTTAGCCCAAGTCTCGCTGAATGTAAGGCCTGTTACAGGGTCTTTTTCAGTGCTCGCTGCCATCTGTTTCTGCTTTCTGAGCATGAGCACTACGATGAAGATTACACCGAACAGTGAGATTGCTTTTAATGCGATCATATAAAACCTCCCTATATAAAATTTGATAATAATGAGATAGTTACGCGAAAACAGTGCATATAAACAGTCGTTTCCACGATTTGTATAATCAGATTATAGCATTCCTAAAAACGAAGTCAATAAAATGTGAAGGAATTGTGAATTATATTGTGTTAAGAATTTGTCCGAAGAAATCGTTAAAACGCTTTTAACGATTTGGCAATACAAAACTGCTTATATTTTGCGTTTGAAAATAATATATAGTACAATTCTGGCATGCACTGAACTCATACTTTAAGGAGATTTTGATGAAACTCAATCCGGACAACGATATCTATCAGGGAGATCTCACTACCCTGAACAAGAATAAGCAGGCATGGTCGACCGCAGAGGCGTCTGCCGCAAAATTCAGATACGCATCCTGGGCCGTAGTCGCCATAGGATTTCTTGCGATCGTCTTTACTTATACCCGGGTAAAGGGAGGCACCACCACGATGAGTCAGCTCCCTCTCCACCTCTCCATATGGATAACGGCTATCCTGGCTATACTCGTAGCGAAGCAGGGCAAGAAGATCTCGGAGCAGCCTTTCGCGGGATTCCACATGGCTCACTTCGAAGCTGATGATGACACTGTTTATTATCAGTTCCAGAAGGGCATGACTCTTCAGACCTATTATATTAAGGATAAAGACATCAAAAAGATCTACAGGGACGACGAAGCAGGAGTCCTTCTCATCGAAGGTGATGCGACCATCAACGTCCAGACCCGCAACAACGAATCCGAACACAGCGTTTCCGAGTTTTATGCGCTGGTCCCTTTCGACAAGTATGATCTTGACGACCTCCTGGCGCCGTATAAGAAAAAGGTAAAGAAGGTGGACGGCACACTCAGAGCGAGATATTCCGGGGAGCATTTATAATGAGGAATCCAAACAGGACCGCCGGCAAGAGGCGCGCAGAGAATGAAGAAAACATAAGACCGGACACCCTCGTGATTTGTGCCGGCAAGTACGGAAGCAGCGAGCAGTACACACGCTGGCTCATGGACCGTCTGGGTTCCGATGCCATGCCGTTCAACAAGCAGCAGCTGGGATACGCGTCGCTTTACCGCAGCATCGTATGGATCGGCGCTATCAAGGATGCCGAGATCATCGGGATCAACCTTCTGTGGCAGAATCACCACAACTTCGGTCTTGAAGGCAAGAAGATAATCGTATGCGGAGTAGGTCTGGGCGATCCGGCAAACGAAGCGTATGTAGAAAAAGTAAGAAAGAGAAGCGGATCGGCAGATGATCAGTTCTGCTCATTCTATCTGCTTCCGGGGCGCATAGACAGAAAGAAACTGAAGCTGCTTGACGGACCTCAGTTCGACAAGTTCCTTGTTGACGCCGCCAGGATATATGGCGAAGAAACAGCGGCTCTTATAAATGAAAGAGCGGCTGAGAATTACAACGGGATCGATGCATCAGCTCTCGATCCGGTCGTACAGGAGATACTCGCGACCCGCAACTGAAGAAACTATCAATAATGCAAATACGAAGGAGCAGACCGGAAGGCCTGCTCTATTTTATCCTATATTATATGCCCTTTTCACAGCATAAGTCCTATTATCCTTACAATAAGCGCGGCTACCCAGGCTATGAGACACTGTACGAATATCACATATACGGCCCAGCCTCTGCCCAGCTCTCTTCTGATCGCTGCTACGGCTGCGACGCAAGGAGCGTACAGAAGGCTGAATGCAAGCATCGAAGCTGCGGAGACAGCCGAAAGCGCTGTCGCTACCCCGCCGCCGAAGAGAACGTTCATCGTTGCGACCACGCTCTCCTTTGCCATGAATCCGCTTATGAGAGCGGTGACTATGCGCCAGTCTCCGAGTCCTACCGGAGCCAGTACAGGCGCGATGAATCCGGCGAGAACGGCCAGCATGGAGTCGCGTGTGTCGCTGACCATGTTGAATCCGAAGTCAAAGCTCTGCAGGAACCACACCACTATGGTCGCGATCAGTATGACGGAGAAAGCTCTCTGAAGGAAGTCCTTCGCCTTGTCCCATATAAGGTGGCCCACGTTGGATGCGCTCGGCATCCTGTAATTCGGAAGCTCTATTACGAGCGGGACCGCCTCGCCCTTAAAGACTGTCTTTTTCAGCACCAGCGCAGAGAATATCCCCGAAACTATTCCGAGCAGGTACAGGCAGGTCACTATCCACCATGCATTTCCCGGGAAGAACGCGTTCACGAAGAACCCGTATATCGGAAGCTTTGCCGTGCATGACATGAACGGAGTAAGCAGTATGGTCATCCGCCTGTCTCTTGAGCTCGGCAGTGTACGTGTCGCCATAACGGCAGGCACCGTGCATCCGAAGCCGATCAGCATCGGCACAATGCTCCGCCCCGACAGGCCTATGCGCCTGAGCGGCTTATCCATCACGAAGGCGACTCTGGCGATATATCCGCTGTCCTCGAGCAGCGATAAAAAGAAGAACATAGTCACGATCACAGGCAGAAAGCTGAGCACGCTGCCGACACCTTCAAACACACCGTCAAGCACAAGACTCTTGATCGCCGGGTTGATATTGCCGCTGTTCATGGCGGCTTCGGCTGCTCCCGCCAGGGCGCCTATCCCGTTTTCGAGTATGCCCTGCAGAAACGGCCCGATGACCGCGAAGGTAAGGAAGAACACCAGTCCCATCACGGCGATGAACACCGGAATGGCTGTATGCCTGCCCGTAAGCACGCTGTCGTATTTGCTGCTCCTGATATGCTCTTTGCTCTCATCCGGCCGCTTTACACAGCTGTCGCAAACTCTATATATAAACGAGTAGCGCATATCCGCTATCGCGGCGCTCCTGTCAAGTCCGCGCTCGTTCTCCATCTGCAGAACGATATGCTCAAGGGTCTCCTTCTCATTCTGGTCGAGATCGAGCTGTTTAAGGATGATGGCATCCCCTTCTATCAGCTTGGATGCGGCAAACCTTACCGGTATGTCCGCATTACGCGCGTGATCTTCAATAAGGTGGATCACGGCGTGCAGGCAGCGGTGCACTGCCCCGCCGTTTTCAGTGCTGTCGCAGAAGTCCTGTCTGAGCGGTCCTTCCTGATATTTTGCGACATGGATCGCATGGCTCACAAGCTCGTCGATACCCTGGTTTGAGGCAGCCGCTATAGGGACCACCGGCACACCGAGCATCTGTTCCATCCTGTTAATATTCACGGAGCCCCCGTTGCCTGTCATCTCGTCCATCATGTTGAGAGCAACTACCATAGGTATGCCAAGCTCGAGCAGCTGCATGGTAAGATACATGCTTCTGTCTATGCTGGTCACATCCAGTATGTTGATGATGGCATGAGGCTTGTCTCTCAGAACAAAATCGCGGGAGATTATCTCCTCTCCTGAATACGGCGACATGGAATAGATGCCCGGAAGATCCGTGATGAGGGTATTCGAATGACCTCTTATCACGCCGTCTTTCCGGTCTACCGTCACGCCCGGGAAGTTGCCCACATGCTGATTAGATCCTGTAAGCTGATTGAAGAGCGTGGTCTTGCCGCTGTTCTGATTGCCCACAAGCGCAAACTTCAGGACCGTCCCTTCAGGCAGAGGCGTCTCCCCCTCCTTCTCATGGTACTTTCCTTCCTCACCGAGACCCGGGTGCGCCTCTTCTGCTGCGTCCGCATTGCTTCCATTGCGTAAGCCGGACTCCTCATGCGCGGGGAATATCTCTATCTGCTCAGCGTCGGATATCCTTATGGTCAGCTCGTAACCGTGTATGCGGACCTCCATGGGGTCACCCATAGGAGCGAATTTAACAAGCTTAACATGCGCCCCCGGGATCATGCCCATATCAAGAAGGTGCTGCCTTAAGGCGCCCTCACCTCCGACCGATTCTATATATGCCGACTGGCCGGCTTTTAAATCACTTAACTTCATTCCTCTTAGCTTTATAATGCCCGGCTTGCACCGGGCATTGTTTACCGTTCAACATCTACGCATACAGTATAGCATACACAATGCTATGAGACGACATATATGTATATTCTGCAAACAAATACCCGCATTATTTCCAATGCGGGTAAATTGATTTCTTCTTTTGACCTTTCCCGGAGTTACATGCTCAGGATATCCACGGCTTTGTACATCTCGAGGTCTACTCCGGCCTTTGCCTCAAGAGCCTCTTCAAGATCGACCGCTACGATACGTCCGTCGACTTCACCCACGGCCTTGCCGGTCTCACCGTTCTTGATGAGATCGATAGCCTTCATGCCGCACTGGGTTGCGAGTATCCTGTCACGGTATGAAGGGGATCCGCCGCGCTGCAGATATGAGAGCACTACCAGCTTGACGTCTCTGCCCGTATGCTCTGCAAGCAGCTTGACGAGCTTATTAGAATCTACCGGAACGCCTTCGGCTTTAATAATTATATTGTGCAGCTTGCCGGTCGTGACTCCGTCCTCAACCTTTTTGCAGACAGCATCCATATCGGTATCGAATTCCGGAAGGAGAACACACTCGGCTCCGCCCGCAACGCCTGCGTAAAGCGCTATGTCTCCGCATTCACGGCCCATTACCTCGATGACCGTCGTCCTTTCATGAGCGGATGACGTGTCTCTTATACGTGTGATCGAATCAAGGACCGTATTGAGCGCCGTGTCATATCCGATAGTATAGTCGGTATATGCCAGATCGTTATCTATTGTGCCCGGAAGGCCAACAACGTTGACTCCGTATTTTTCGGAGAAGACCTTAGCTCCCATGAGTGAGCCGTTACCGCCTATCACGACAAGATCCTCTATCTTAAGGTCCTGAAGCGTGGCATAAGCCTTTTCCATGCCTTCAGGCGTCATGAAGTGTTTGCTCCTCGCGGTCTTAAGTATCGTTCCTCCGCGCTGAAGGATATCTCCGACCGAGCGTCTGTACAGTCTCTCGACATCGCCGTCGATAAGTCCTTCATAACCTCTCTTTATTCCGTAGACTTCCATGTCACGGTAAATTCCGTATCTGACAACTGCTCTGACAGCTGCATTCATCCCCGGCGCGTCTCCGCCGCTTGTAAGAACTCCTATCCTCTTCATATCTTATCCTCCATCGCCTTTTCCGCGGTGCAATTCTATACACTAATATCGATCAGTTAACTGACTATCAGTATACCACATCAGTGCGCAATTGACATTCATCTATTCGGCCGGGAGCTCATACGAGTGACGGTATTTCTGCAGGGCTGTCGATTATGATGTCTGCCTTATTATCTTCGAGCTCTCTTCTCGGTCTGAACCCCCATGTGACGCCTACTGTAGTGACCCCGGCGTTGCGGCCGGTCTGCATGTCTGTATTGGTATCTCCGAAATACAGGCATTCACTCTTATCAGCACCGAACCTGTCGAGTATCTCAAATACGCCTGTCGGATCCGGCTTGATCGGGATGCTATCCGTCTGACCCTGGATGTGATCAAAGAAGCGCTTTCCGAAGATCGTCTCAACCACACTGACAGCGCTCGCATGCGGCTTGTTGGAAAAGACCGCTATTATGATCCCGCGCGACTTAAGATCCTCAAGAGACTCAACGATATGCCCGTATGGTTCTGCATGGTAGCACGGATCCTGCTGCATCCAGGCGCGGCACATCGGATCGCCCTCTTCGAGGTGCGAAGCCTCTGTATCACCGGAAGCTATCAGGGCCCTCTTCAGAGCGTTCTTAAGTCCGTCACCCGCAAAGTAATTGAAAGCTTCTACGGGCTGCTCGGGCAGTCCGAAGTGCTTCAGTGTCATGTTTACAGGTCTGGCGATGGACTCCTGTGTCCTCGCGAGTGTTCCGTCAAGATCGAATATGCATATCTTTATCATAGTTCACGCCTTTCAAATGATCATTTTTTAAATTGTTCAGATGATTGCCGCGCTCGGGTCAGGCGGTCATATCTGCTTCTGCCTGTTTCCCATGGTCACCTTATCACCGACCACGCTCCGATCAGCATTTCAAGGCTGCAGCGGGCATTCGCCGGGCTGGTCGAAGGCAGGCACACCGCGCTCCTCCCGTATTCCGGCTCGATGTACTTCATATAGAGCTCGTGCGACCTGCGGCCGTTACAGTAAATGTCCTGTATATTGCAGCTGTCCAGTATGATCCCGATATCGTTGGCGCGGGCGTTCCTTATGCTGGCGTCCGATGAACCTTTGATCTCGCAGCTTGCGATCGAATCCCAGAGCGCCAGCCCGCTGCTTAAGATCAGCTCCTTCTTTTCGTCTATCGTATCCGGGACCGGCTTGTCGAACACAGCGGCGATGACACGCCAGAACCTGTTTTGCGGATGTCCGTAGAAGAAATTCTGCTGTCTTGATTTTACCGACGGAAAAGAGCCGAGTATGAGTACCCGGCTGCTTTCATCATATAGAGGTCCGAACGGATGCTGCAAAATCTGTGTTTCCATAGCGCTTATACTATACGTTGTTCTTTCTGCAGCCTTACATATGAAGCACTATCTCAGTTACATCTGTAAGAAGCTCTTCTGCGATATACGGGCCGTTCACGGCTGCTCCGTTTACGGTCATCTCAGTGCATCCGCTTTCTTTCCCGTCCGGATTCTCGATAAGTATATTGAGCTTCCTTCCGCGGAATGCCTTATCTATCCTGACATTCTTCCATTCCTTAGGGATCGACGGTGAGATCTTTATGCCGCCTATATCCGGACGGATTCCCAGGATGCCTTCAACACAGCCTACCATAACGGTTGATGCTGTCCCGGTGAGCCAGTGTACATGCGAGCGGCCCTGATGAGGACTCTCTTTACCTTCGGTGAACTGTCCGTAGCAGTAAGGCTCTATACCGCGGATCTCGGCTATGTCGTTCTGCATCGACGGAGCATTCTCTGCAAAATACTTAAATGCCCTGTCTCCGTGTCCGAGCAGAGCTTCGGCGAGTATGAGCCAGCCCTGCGACTGTGAGAAGACCCCCGCGTTCTCCTTGACGCCTGCGTTGTATCCGACTGCCAGCGCGCCTTCGAACGCCTCCGCGTGGAACGAAGGATCCATAAGTATCGCACCGAAGTCCGTATTCAGCTTGCTGTACACATTATCCATCGCCAGCGCGGCCTGCTTCTCATCAGCATGTCCGCTTATAACGCTCCAGCTCTGCGGGTTGAGCCACATATTGGCTTCCTTCGCGGACCGTTCTCCGATCAGCTCGCCATCCTCCGTGATGCCTCTGATGTAACGGTCATCATTCCAGCAATACTTGTTGATTATCTCCCCTACAGACTTCTGCTCTTCCGAGAGCCATTCGAGGTATTCTTTGTCACCGAGAGTCCCGGCGAATTCCTTCATGACAGTGAAAGCATAGTAGTACTGAAGAGCAACAAAGACTGATTCTCCCATCGCTCCGAGTCTCAGGCAGTCGTTCCAGTCGGCAAAGAGCCCCGCAGGCATCCCATGCGGACCCAGGTGTTCCTTTGAGAAGCGGATCGCCCTCTTGAGATGCTCGTAGACGGTCCCTTCATCGCGGTTCGCGAAAGGAATGACCTCGTTCAGGAAGTCTGTATTGCCAGTCTCGGCTATGTATTTGTACACGGTCGGGAAGAGCCACAGCGCGTCATCCGCCCTGTAAGCAGGGTGTCCCGTCTCACGCACGTATGAATCATCTTCAGGCGTATCCTCGTGCCCCGCGTTGTGTGTGAATTTTACGAGCGGAAGTCCCGCACCGTGATCCACTTGGGCCGAAAGCATAAAACGTATCTTGTCGGCAGCCATCTCAGGCGCGAGGTGGATTATGCCCTGGATGTCCTGCACTGTATCTCTGTATCCGTAACCGTTCCGGAGGCCGCAGTAAATGAACGACGCGGCGCGCGACCATATGAAGGTCATAAAGCAGTTATACGCGTTCCATGTGTTGATCATGGTATCGAATTCAGGGCTCGGGGTCTCGACATGAAGAGCGCTGAGCCTGTCTTCCCACAGATCTTTGAGCTCGCCGAGCTCCTTTGCGCATCTGCTTCCGGGATCCTTATACTCCCCGATTATCTCCCTGCTCTCGCTGAGATCATGTTCTCCGAGGACAAAGGCGATCGTCTTTGATTCGCCAGGTTCAAGCCGGATCACTGAAGAAAGGGCTCCGCACGCGTTGCCGTTGTAATTATCCTTGTTACCGAGGTCGCCCGTTTCCACACCGGCCGGATCTGAGTATTCGCGGTACGGTCCCAGAAAGGCCGCCTTGTCTCCGCAATAAGAAGAGACTTCAGCACCGGTGAGAGCAAAGAACCTCTCCGTGATCTTATTATCCGAAGCGCTGTCCTTCGGGAGCGCATCCAGATTGCCGTGTATAAGATGCCTCAGACATCCGTCAGCATACAGAGTGCGCGAAATGAACAGCGAGTACTGCAGGTTTACCTGATCCTGCTCGTAGTTGTCATGATTGGTGAATTCGGCATAACCGGTCACTGTCAGGTCCTTCGCTTCTGATGACGTATTCGAAACACTGAGTTCCCACACTTCATGGGTCTTTCCCTCAGGCACGTAATAAACAGCCTCGCTGCGGACGCCTTCATAATCCGCGGTGAACCTGCTGTATCCCAGCCCGTGTCTGCACTCGCATTTATAACTGTTCAGATCCTTGCCGACAGGCTGCCACGACGTTGACCAGTAATCTCCCGAGGTGTTGTCTCTTATGTATATGTATCTGCCCGGCCGGTCGAACTGGTTGAATACATACCTCAGTATGCGCCCGTTGGCTCCCGACTTCGCAAAGCTGTAGCCTCCGGCATTGTTGGAGATAAGCGCTCCGTATTCCGGTGAGCCCAGATAATTGGCCCATGGCATAGGTGTGTCGGGTCTTTCTATTACATACTCTCTGTTCTCATCATCAAAGTAACCAAATCTCATACAGGTTCTCCCGCTTTCAATTTATACATCATATTGCTCGTTCAGCTGCTGTATCATATCCTTCATTTGAGCGACCACGCTGTCAGGTCCGGTTATCCTGATCCCTCCTCCGAGGGATACGACCCATCCGAGGAAGTGAGTACTTACAGCCACCGTGACCGTCGTCTTAAAATGGTCCTCATCTACCGGGACTATGATTATATCCTTGCCGAAGCGGTCTATCAGCACGCCCACCATGTAGTTTTCGGCTTCGAGCGTTACCTTCGTCTCTTCTCCGGCGTACATCCCGAACAGAGATTTTGTGTAATCGGCAAGATTGAATTCTTTGAAAGCCTCCTTGCCCTCTCTCGGCTCGTCCAGGATCTCGATCTCCTTCATTTTATCTACGCGGTAATGCGTGACATTTCCGTGCTTTGAGTCATAAACGACCAGATAATACATCTCGTCATCCCACATCAGAGCCCACGGACTGCGCTGATACCACATGCCGTCATACCTTGGCTTCAGCTCCTTCTTCAGATCCCAGTCATAGTATCTGAACCTGATCTGCCTGTCGGAATTGATGGCCCTGTGCAGCTTGTCAACATTGTAGTAGATGCTCTCGTTCATCGTCTTGACACGGCCCGCTATAAGCACCTGCCTGTGCAGCTGCGACGCTTCATGATTGCTTGCAAGCGACTCGATCTTTTTGATCAGGTCGCGGGATTTATGCTCGCTGATGAACTTGGAGGACTGCACTGAATCCACGAGAAGTTTAAGCTCCGCAAGCTCAAAGTCCCGGCTGCCGAGATAATAATAATAGTTGCGGCCATCCTGCGAAGTCAGGATATCCAGGCCGTACTTTTTGAGCTCACTGATGTCATTGTAGATCGTCTTCCGGTCAGCGTTGACACCGTATGCCGCCAGCTTCTGAATGATCTCAGGCATGGTAATGTAGTGGTTGTCATCTGTCTCTTCCATAAAGATCCTCATCAGATAGACCATCTTGAGCTTCTGATTATCGCCTTTACGTTCCTTAGCCATCACCGGCCCCCTTCCTTTGTATTATCCTGTATTATTATACGGTATTTGGTTTTGCTCACACCAGCCCTTTATTGCTCCGGCCGCTTTGTCATTCCGCAACGGGAGGATGCTGTGGACTTGCCGTTTCCGTGAAGATATAATGGCTTTGTCGGATTCCGGATCAGCACCTTTGAAAGTTCATACGGGCTCTTCCGGACCGGGATAATGACATGGGATAATGACAGGAGACACAATATGAAAATAATGCAGGGTTATATGCACGGGATCAACCTCGGCGGCTGGTTCTCACAGTGCGACCATACCGAAGAACGCTACGATACATTCATAACTGAAGAAGATATTGCTCACATCAGGGACTGGGGACTTGATCACGTCCGCCTTCCTATCGACTACGACCTTGTTGAGTATGCGGACGGCAGCTACAAAGAAGCCGGCTTTGCCAGGATACAGAAGGTGATCGACTGGTGCGGATCTTATGGTCTCAATCTGGTGCTGGACCTTCACAAGACATTTGGTTTCAGCTTTGATGACGGAGAAGAGGAATCGGGATTCTTCGAAAACCCGGATTATCAGGAGCGCTTTTACCGCCTTTGGGAACAGTTTGCCCTTCGCTTTGGCAAATATGAAGACAGGATCGCGTTCGAGCTTCTGAACGAGGTCACCGCAAAGGAGTACTGCTCAAAGTGGAATGAGATCGCCGCGGAATGCATACGCCGCATCAGAGCGATCTCAGGCAGCATAACGATACTCGTCGGCGGTTACTACAACAACAGCATCGAAGCTCTTCGCGACCTCGACCCTCCTCAGGACGAGAATATTGTATATAACTTCCATTGCTACGAGCCTCTTATTTTCACCCATCAGGGCGCGTACTGGGTCAGGGGCATGGATACATCTTTCCGCATGCCGATCAGCATGACGTACGGAGAGTACGCGGAGAAAGCCACTCAGCAGATCGACTATTACTATACTGACCTGAGCGGCTTTGATCAGGATGCGAAGTTCGGTACTGAGTTTTTCGAAGAGATAATAAAAGAAGCCGTACAGGTCGCGCAGGAACGAAACGTAGCCCTGTACTGCGGTGAATTCGGCGTCATCGATCTGGCTTCTCCGGAGGACACCCTCGAATGGTACCGTATGATATGCTCAGTCTTTGACAAGTACGGGATCGGCAGAGCGGCATGGAGCTACCGCGCCATGGATTTCGGCTTCACCGATGAAAGACTCAGCGGAGTTATCGATGATATAGTCCGCCTGCTCTAAAAAAATTAGGAGAAAGACGGTCCGAATAGAAACAGAATGAAAGAAACCTCCGGCGGAAACTACCGGATACCGGCAAGCACCGGTATGGGGATATGCGCCGCCACACTGCTGCTGTACTCGCGTATCGGCGAAAACACATCCGTACTGTATATCATGATCGTGATGTGCATTACGGGAAAGGGCTTTGCTCTGTTTTCATCACCAAATACCAACACTATTCTCAGCTGCGTCAAAAAAATTATGGAGTTGCAAACTCCATAATCGCTACTATGCGGACTTACGGCCAGTCATCGGGCATGGCGATCCTGAGCTCCATAACCGCCTTCGTGCTGGGAAGCGGTACGCTCGAAACATCTCCTCACGCTGACATCCTCCGTATGATGCATATCTCGATTCTTACATTCGCATGTATCTGTGTGATCGGGATCTTCTTCTCGCTTGCCCGAGACAGCAAAGATGCGGGCGTCAATGAGTGATCCCGCTGCAGATCAGAAGCTACTGCAAGCCTTCGATCCAGGACCTTATCTCATCTTCCGAAGCTCCCGCGCCGAATCTCGCTCCTTCAAGCCAGTTGCCGCTTCCGGCATTATCAGCGAGGTTTTGCCCGCTGCTGCCGATACCGCTGCTGCCTGATGTGCAGAACGGGATCATGGTGATACCATCGAAATCATAGCTCTCCACAAAGGTATCCATGATGCGCGGTTCCTCGCCCCACCATATAGGATATCCAATGTAGATCGTTGTATATCCATCAAGTGATACCTTGTCGCTTCCGATCTCAGGGCGTGCAGACACGTCATTCTGTTCATGTGTTGTCCGGCTCTCTGAATCGTTCCAGTCGAGGTCCTCCTCAGTATATTCCTGAGCCGCCTTGATCTCATATGTGTCTGCTCCGGTTATGGACGCGATCTTCTCAGCCACTCCTTTAGTATTGCCTGTTGCCGAGAAATACACTACGAGAGTTGCGTTTCCGGAGCTGCCGCCTTCCGTTCCTTTCTCTTCAGCCTGCTCTTCTGCAGCTGCTTCCGACCCGCTGTCAGAAGCCTGATCCTCACCGGAACTTCCGCCGGAGCATGCCGCGAGTCCGAAGACCATCAGCAGCATCATCATTAATACAGCGATCAGTTTTTTCATTTCCGCCTCCTGCTACTTCAGTTTGTTGTAGTCTTCGTCTGATACGGCTTCGAGCCACTCGTTGCTCGTTTCTTCTCCCTCGACTTCAATTGCCAGATGCGAGAACCAGGAATCCGGCGCAGCGCCATGCCAGTGTTTGACTTCAGCAGGGATATTGATCACCGTGCCGGGTGTCATCTCAACAGCCTCCTTGCCCCATTCCTGATAGAATCCTCTGCCGCCGATGCAGATCAGCAT